>JABSSR010000500.1 GCA_013213965.1 Verrucomicrobiales bacterium
AGCAACCCATTGATATAGTTGCCTGATCATCAGCGAGCAAAAACACAATATTTGGCCTAGCCATTGCAAATTCATCTGCCAGAAAGGCCAAAATTAAGCACTTAAAAATCAAAATAAAATGGGTCATTTATCGGTCAAAAAGGTGAAATAGAATTCTTTTTCTACAGGAATTTTAGCGATTCTATACTTCACTGTAAAAAAAATAACATTTTTTAGCTAGTTTTAGTTAACAGGGGGCACCCTTTAGTAGTATAAACTCAGCATGCCAAAAACTTATCTGGGTATTTTAACTGCCCTCTCACTAATCATTAGTTCTACTGCCGCTCTGGCAAAATTTGAATTTCAAAAAGGGGACTCTGTTTGCCTCATAGGAAATAGCCTTCCTGATCGGTTCAACCATGACGGTTGGTTTGAAGCTGTCCTGCAAAGCGAACTCAAGGGCCAAGAAGTAAGATTCCGTAACCTCGGTTTTACTGGAGACACGGTCAAAGAAAGACCAAGAAACTCCGGTTTCCCTTCACCCGAAAACTATCTGAAAATTTGCGAAGCCGATGTCATTTTTGCTTTTTTCGGTTACAACGAATCGTACAAGGGAGAAAAGGGTCTGGAATCTTTCATGAACGACTTGTCGGGCATGATTGACAATTATACGAAACTAAAACCTAACGGGAAATCTGCTCCTCGCTTTGTATTATTCTCCCCAATTGCCCACGAGGATTTAAAGAGTCCAAATTTGCCGGACGGTAAGTCCAATAACGTTCGGTTAGAACAATACACAACAGCCATCAAGGCAGTAGCAGATAAGAAAGGAGTCACATTTGTTGATCTATTTAATCCAACTAAGGCGCTCTATCCGAATTCAAAGGAAGCACTCACCATTAATGGGGTGCACCTAAACGCACTGGGTAATCGTCACGTGGCTGAAGTAATCGCAACCGGTCTTTTTGGTAAAACGGTTAAGGCTGGAAAAGGCATGGAAAAATTACGTCGTTCAGTCACCTACAAGAATTGGTTTTGGTTCAACAGGTACCGAGCAACGGACGGAAATGACGTGTGGGGAGGTCGTTCAGGACTCAAGTTCGTGGACGGACAAACAAACGCAGACGTCCTTCGCCACGAACTGAAAATGCTCGATACCATGACTGCTAACCGTGACCCTAAGATTTGGGCAACGGCGCTGGGCTCAAACTTGACAGTGGATGACTCTAATGTGCCTGCTCCTGTCGCTGTTAAATCAAATATCGGCGGTAAGAGCCCAAGCTCGAACAAAAACAAAGAAGGCAATGCTATTTATTTGAGTCCTGAGGAAACCTTAAAAAAATTAAGAGTTCCTGACGGCTTTAAAGTGAACCTTTTTGCTCACGAGGAAATGTTCCCTGAACTGGTAAATCCTGTCCAAATGTCAGTCGACACCAAAGGAAGACTTTGGGTCGCAGCGTGGAAAACCTATCCGAAGTGGGAGCCTCTAAAAGAAATGTCAGATCGGCTCTTAATTCTCCCAGATGAGAACCGTGATGGGGTAGCCGATAAAGCAATTACCTTTGCCAAGATCCACACCCCGACCGGTTTTGAGTTTTGGAATGGTGGGGTACTTGTCGGATCAGCACCAGATATATGGTTCCTGAAGGACACTGACGGTGATGATGTCGCAGACCTTCGAATTAAAATGGTAGGGGGCATTGACTCAGCTGATACTCACCACGCAATGAACAACTTTCAGTATGGTCCTGACGGAGGTCTGTATTATCAGAGAGGAGTATTCCACGTTAGTAATGTGGAAACACCTTGGACAACACCCCATAAATCAGGTGCTTCGGCAATGTATCGGTTCAATCCTAGAACCTTTACTTTTAGTCAGCACGCAGGGAACAGTCCGAACCCGCACGGAATTTCCTTTGACCGTTGGGGCTACCATTATGCTACAGACGGTACCGGTGGCAGGGCTTATCAAGTCGTTCCTAAAGGCAACGGTTTCGCCATGCGGGGCCTCTTAAAGAAAGAAGTCAGGCCAGTAGCCTCTAGCGGCATTATTTCCAGTGCCAACTTTCCAGATGATAAGCAGCAAAGCTTTATGCTATGCAACACCATCGGTTTCCTGGGCCTCAAGCACTACAAACTGACAAGGAATCCAGACACTGGTGAAGTCAATGGTCAACCGCTAGGAGACCTTTTCGTTTCTGATGATCGAAATGTTCGTCCGTCCGACGCTGACTTTGGATCTGATGGTGCCCTATATGTGTCCGACTGGCACAATGTCATCATTGGTCACATGCAGCACAATGTTCGTGACCCTAACCGCGATCATAATCATGGCCGGATCTATCGTGTAATTAATACTGCAAAGCCTCTACAAAAGGCAGTATCGATCGATGGTGAACCAATCAATGCTCTGCTCAATAATTTAAAGCACCCAATCGATGGGGTCCGTTACCGCACACGCATTGAGCTTAGTGAACATCCCACAGATCCTTTAGTCGCAGCAATTAGTAAATGGGTATCCAATTTTGATGCGGAAAACCCAAACGAAGCTCACCACATGCTCGAAGCGCTGTGGGTTTTGCAAGCTCATAACGTCAAAGACGATAAGCTCATGGGAACACTACTAACGAGTGCAGACCCGAATGTTCGTAGAGCCGCAAAAACTGTTCAGCATTTTTGGTACAATGTCGATTTCACTCGTGGAGGTGGTGAACTAGCAAAGATCAAAGAAGAAAAGGCTCCCGAACCAAAAATTGTTGTTAAAGGCAATCAAACCATTGTCGATATGGCGGCAATTCCTCACCAACTGAAATACAACTTAACGAATTTCTCTGTGAAAGCAGGAAGCAAAGTAAAAATTACCTTCTTAAATCCAGACGTGATTCCTCATAATCTTCTGATAGTTGAGCCGGGATCCAAAGCAGAAATTGGAAACCAAGCAATTGCAATGGGGGCCGATGCCGTCAAGAAAGCGCCAACAAATTCAAAGATTCTGCATGGCACTAAAATGCTCGAAGCAGGTCAGAAAGAAACGCTTGAATTCAACGCACCTTCCAAGCCCGGAGATTACGAATTTATTTGTACCTTCCCGGGACACTGGGCAGTAATGAACGGGGTGATGAAAGTAACGAAGTAATCTTTTTATAGAATCCGAGCCAATTATGAGCACTGGCTGTCACCGGCGGCCGGCACTTTTATTGTTCCCTCACAAAGATGTTTCAAATTCTCCACATTATTTGCCTTGTAACCTAACCGACAATCCAAATACTTGTCCTAAATCATTGTCGTCATGAAAACTACTTTACTTTCACTGTTTACAATTACGCTCGCCACTCTAATACAATATTCCAAAGCGGACATGGTCGCTTACTGGGATTTCAACGGTAATCTCGACGATGCCACAGGTGCAGGTAATGACGGAACAATTCTCAACAATGCCACCTACGGAGATGACACACCTACGGATACCGGCCAGTCACTCTCAGTGCCCGGCGGAGCAGAAAACAACGGCGTTCTGATCCCTGGTACAAACCTTGGCAGTAATCCGTTTACCCTGTCCTATTGGATCAAGCCGACCAGTGCAACAGCCAACGCTGGACTTGAGCGGATAACTAGCCGCGGAGGTGACCAGTTTGAGACGGGTATCGGTAATGCCTTCGCGGCCGGTGGGACCAGTTCAGAGACAGGTACAACCCTCAGCTATTACCCAGGAGGGAGCGGATGGCAGGTCACAAACGTGCCAATC
>JABSSR010000501.1 GCA_013213965.1 Verrucomicrobiales bacterium
AGAAACTTTTGAAAATGCTGCATGACTGGCGCAAAGAAGTAGATGCAAAAATGCCGCAACCGAAGACCGCTTCAAATAACTCCAGCAATTAAAATTCATCGAGAGTTTGACAGATCAAAAGAATTCTAATCACAATCAATGAATTCAATTTCTCTTTAGAATGAAAAAAAATAATATCCTCATCTCATTGTTTCGGTTGGTCCTTGGATTGCTATTCACTGTTTTAATGACCACAGGTCAATCAGATGACTTGTCTCTCAAGACAGCGCTAACATTTTATGCATCCTTTGATGGTGGGACCGATGCTGATATTAGTCGCGGTGACAAGCGTCTTTTCACTCTCATTAACAAAGAGCCTAAACTTGGCAATAAAACCGAAGGAATGTCACGTATGGTTAAGGGTAGGGGGCTTTCGGGTGATGCTCTATTATTCACTAAACGCAATGCCAAGTGGTTGCTATATGATGGTGCCAAGAATTTTCATTTTGCAGAGAAAAACTGGAGCGGTAGCGTTTCGTTTTGGCTGAAAGTTGATCCAATCAATGGACTAGATCCCGGTTATGTTGATCCGATTCAAATTACACCCAACACTTGGAACGACGCTTCGTTTTTCGTGGACTTCGCCAAGGATGGAAATCCTCGGTCCTTCCGGCTCGGAGCATTCGCTGACAAATCGGTCTGGAATCCTGAAAATAAGGATATCCCGGAACCACAAAGGCCATTAGTCCCAGCCAAATCTAATCCATTCAGTAGCGACAAATGGACTCATGTTGCCTTCACCTGGGAAAATTTTAACACTGGAAAAAAGGATGGTGTGGCGACCCTCTATCTCAATGGAAAAAATGAAGGAATTATTACCGAATGGAATCAAAAGTTCTCATGGGAAGGCAAACCTCACCATATTCTTATTGGTTTGAATTACATGGGGTTGTTTGATGAACTTGCCTGCTTCAACAGAGCCCTCTCATCAAAGGAGATCAAGCGCATATTTGATCACCAAAAAAGCCTTAATGAATTAATAAAATAAATCATACCTCTTTATTTAAAGAGGTATCTAAATTGGATTACGGCGATAATATCAGGGAGTTGAAGTGAGTGGTAATCAACTCTCCTAATCTAGAGGCAGTAACTCTACCTTGCGAAATTCGCAGGAATGACTCTCGCTCTGCAAAGAGATCGTTCCGCTTTCGAGCTTCGTTCCATCGTCTAAATGGGGATGTTGATACTCAAGAACTACTTTTCCTTCAACGATGTGTTTGAAGCTTTTTGATCCGTCCACAATCACCTCTGCAGTCACCCACTGGTCACCGTGGTAAGTTTTTGATTTGGAATTTATGCAGTGCCTTTTGAGCGGCTTCTCATTCATAATAACGTCCGTCCCGGGTGTGCAAAGGTTAAGAGTTGTGCGTTTCCCCTCACCTTTACCTCCGAGCAATTGTACCTCGATCGAATTTGGGAAATCTTGATCGACCTTCATCGTTTCAGGATCTTGCCCGTGAAGCATAAGGCCACTGTTACGATACGCCCATCCAGGACCACCCTTCAA
>JABSSR010000502.1 GCA_013213965.1 Verrucomicrobiales bacterium
AGACAGTCTGATAGCCTGCCGGGAGATTCAGCGGAACCGGCATTTGCGCCTTATCCGTTCGCGCTTCCTGCCGGGGTGGGTGGATGCGGTGAAAAACAATGATACTGGCGGAGGTGAGCTCACGGTCACGTTCTTCGGAGGCATGGATCCCTCACTCTATGCTGATATCCGGAAAAGCCAGAACGTAAAGATATGCAATGCAGAAAACACTCTGCGTACTTGGAATTACCATCAAGAACATGCAAGTCCCGCGACAATTTTAGAGAAAAATGAAATTAAGAATCCTCCGTTAGGCAGCAGCAACTTACAGGTGAAATTGAAGGTTGTGCAGATGCTCGATGGATTCCGTCCAGGCAAGATCGTTCGCGTTAAAGGACCTTGGACCTATGTCCTACTCCCCTGGGATGAGCACATTAATGGTGCCGAGGCATACAAACGCTCGAAAAAGATGATCCTGCCATGATCATAATGAAGAAAATGCCCACGCTTTTCATTCATGGCTTACCATGGATATCGTTCATCATAGCTATTGTAGCAATGGGCCCCTCTGTCAGAAGTGCGACAGGGTTCGAGGGACTGGACGAAACATCACAGAATTTTTTGAAATCTCATTGTCTTCGATGCCATGACAGCTCTAAGCAAAAAGGCAAATTTCGTTTGGACACACTATCTACTGACTTTGCAAATCCACAGAATGCTCAGAAATGGGACGAGGTAGTGTTCAGGGTTAATGCCGGCGAAATGCCACCCGAAGAAGAGCCTCAACCTTCAGCAGTAGAAATCGGAAGCATCGCAGAAATCCTCACTAAAAGAATCCGGGAAGGAGTCGCGGCTCGGATGGCGAAACGTGGACAAATACAGCAATACCGATTAAGTCGCGAGGAATATGCTCACACAGTTTACGACTTACTGGGAGTGGTCTTTGATGTCGAAGCACCTGGTGCCTTCAACGAGGATCCACGCTGGCAAGGATTTGATCGAATCGGCGCATTACTCTCTACTGCCCCATCCCATATCGATCGCTATTTAAGAGCTGCTGATAAAATGATTCAACTTGCCTCTCTCGAGAACGATCCTCCATCCAAAAAAAACATAATGTACCCGGGCCCAAACGGAAAAGGGAAACGTTACCTTGTTCAACTCGGCGAAGGTTGGAGTGCAATTAACCTGCGCAGCCCTGGCCATTACCGGATTAAGATTCGCGTGAGTGGACTGCCAGCTTTCACGGGTCGAGTGCCGCGACTGAGTCTCTGGCACCACCAGCACAAGCGATCCGTCATGGGAATTGACGTTTCAAGTGCAGAGAATAAACCCGAGACAATCGTGTTCGAAGGGTTATTCAACGCAGGAGGATACAAGATTCTAAATAATGCCCAAACGAAAAAACATCCCAATGGTGGCGTGGTAATGTTCCGAAGTGAAATACTTGATGCTGGGCAAAAACTAGCATCTTTAAAGGGAGGATTTAAATCAGATAAAACAAAAGTAGTAGACGAAGAGGGACGACCCGTTATGCCTACATTACTCATTGACTGGGTAGAGGTCGAAGGTCCTCTGACGACCGATGCCGACAGAGCAAAGCGAGAAGGCATTTTACCTGAAAAAGAAGATGATCCTGAGGGATGGCTTGCATGTCTTAAAGGTTTTGCGGAAAGGGCATGGAGAAGACCAGTCTTTGATTCAGAAATTCAGAGGTATATAAAATTCATTGAGAGTGAAAAGCAAGCAGGTGCCGATTTCCGCTCCGCTTACAAGTCAGCACTAGCCGGCATGCTAGTCTCTCGTAGCTTCTTCAATCTGGAGGAAGGTTCACCTAAAGAAAATCGCTCCCGCCTCAACGATTTTGAAATGGCCAGCCGCCTTTCCTACTTTCTATGGAGTTCCATGCCCGATGAGCAACTCTTCACCAAAGCCCGCAACGGCGAACTCAATGTTCCCAAAACACTTGCAAAGGAATTTAGACGTATGATTTCCGATTCGAAAATCGATCGTTTTCTTAACTCCTTTCCCAGGCAATGGCTACAATTGCACCGGGTAGGTATGTTCAAACCAGATCCCAACCTTTATCCGGAATATGGCCCATGGCTGGAAGAGAGTATGCTAATTGAGACTACAGCTTATTTTGAGGAAATGTTCCGTAAAAACCTCCCCCTCCGTGAAGCAGTTAACTCTGACTGGACAATGCTCAATTCCAAACTGGCTTCTCACTATGGTTTGCCGACACCAGCAAAACCTAATTTTACACGCGTTTCACTCAAACCAGATTCTGGACGAGGTGGATTACTAACTCACGCTTCCATTCTTTCGCTGACGTCTGATGGAACGCGTCATAGGCCGGTTCATCGCGGCGCATGGCTATCCGAAACTATTCTTGGTCAAACTCCACCGCCACCACCCCCTAACGTAGAGCCACTTGAACCAGTACAATCCAATGAACCTAAAACCACTATCCGGTCTCAACTTGAAGCTCATGCGACTCAGGCGAACTGTGCGTCTTGCCACTCCAAGATTGATCCATTGGGTCTAGCCTTTGAAAACTTTGATGCTATCGGTCGTTGGCGGGAAAGGGAACGTGTTGAAGGAGGAATAGGAGAAAATCCAGTAGTGGATGCGTCAGGGGCTTTTCCAAGTGGTCAAAATTTTAACGGACCTCAAGAATTTAAAAAAATGCTCGCTGAGGATGAAAAGAGACTAGCAAATGCCTTTGTTCAGCAATTGGCTACTTATGCTTTGAGGAGACTAATGACTGTCGATGATCGACCCCACATAGAGAAAATCGTAGAAGCTGCAAAAAATGATAATTACAGGCTCAGATCCATGATTGAACATCTCGTCACTTCTGATCTATTTCTTAATCGATGAAAATATTCCTATTTTGGGATGTTCTCCTTTTTTATTACACCCTGTACAATTCACGGAACTAACAAAGCCATGAAAAAGAGTCAGGAATGCGGTAACCGTACAGCATGGAAAAGCCGGTCATGATTGCTGTATTCTTTTTAGTTTTGACCTTTAAGGACTGACTCAACAGCCACAAGCAATTCCTTAGGCTGATCAGTTCCAATTCTATATTTGCGTTCATTCTTGAGCTGAATTTCAATGGCATCTAGTCCCGACACATTATAAAGCCAACCACTTCGAATCTTTTTGATACCAAAACCATTGTACCATCGATTGCGAACTACCTTCACGCTACAGATGTCAGCAATAGAAAAATTCTTCCGGATAAGACCAATACCAAATGAAAGAGAAATATCGCTTGGAGATATCCGAACAGTCAATGAATGAAAAAGAATAAAAATCACCGCAAGCATCACAATTATAGAGGCTAGAGCAATAACAGCTCCTGTATCACCTGAAGCCAACATCAACACAAATATAATACCAAAGAAAAACAGGCACAAACCGAGTATGACCCGGATGTATTCTCCAGGCTGTGTATGTTCATACAAATACATCTACAATTTATTCAAATTAAAGAAATCTTAGCTTAGATGGAAAATTAATTAAATTAATCTATTGCAATATAGTTGCATTAATATTATTGCACATAA
>JABSSR010000503.1 GCA_013213965.1 Verrucomicrobiales bacterium
CTCGCCTGACTCAGGAATGGTTTCCAGAATGAGTTCACCTTCTTCACCGAAACCAGAAGCGTAGCCTATTAGATTATTGCCGTTAGGAAGTGTGACTTGAATTTTGTTACCATGAATGACGCTTAATTTTTCAATTTCATCCAGGATGGTTTGAAAATCATTTTTGCAATGTCCAATTTCATTATGAATTGCAAATAGTATGGATCCAGCAATCTGCTCTCGTATGAGAGGGTTATTTTTGTGTTCTATGCGCAAAGAAGTTCCAGGAACTATAAATTCAGGGTTCAGATCTTCTTTCACTGAATTGACATTCACACCGACGCCGATAATGACTGTACCGGACACTGTGTCGGCAGTGGTCGATGGATAACTTTCAACAAGGATACCGGCAACTTTCTTGTTCCGAATGTAAATATCATTGGGCCATTTGATCTCTGGATTAAATTCATTATTCTTTAGAGCCTTACAAATTCCAAGGGCTGTGGCATGTGTCAGCCGGCTCCAATGTGCTTGAGCCAGTTCTGGACAGAGGGCTATTGAAAAGAGCAAGTCCCGGGACCGTGGAGATTCCCAATTTCCTCCTCGCCGACCCCTGCCATCACTTTGCCATTCAGTGAAAAGGACGACCCCGGTCTTCATCAATTCAGGATTTTTTTTTACTATCCCAAGGGCTTCTACATTAGTAGATGCGCATTTGTCGAGGCCTCTTATTGACCAATGAATACTTTTATCTGAAAGATAATTGGCTATTTGAGCAACATTGAGTTCCTGAAGATTACTCATTGATTTTCGAAGTCCATTGCAAGATCAATTGATGCGGCAGAATGGGTCAGGGCACCCACCGATATGCGGTCAACTCCTGTCTTGGCAATTCCAAGGACGGTATCAAGATTGATTCCACCGCTGGCTTCAAAGAGTACATCACCTTTGGATAATTGGATTGCTTCTGAGATCTGTTCTACGGACATATTATCCAGCATGATCACGTCAACGTTTGTTAGACTGAGAAATTTCATGACCTGAGAAATATTATCAACTTCTAATTCCACTAACGCATCAGGATATGTTTCCTTAAACTCATTAATCATGATCTGCAGTGATTCCACATTCATATCTGCAGCAAAATGATTGTCTTTGAGTATTGCCATGTCATAAAGGCCTTGCCTGTGATTGAATCCCCCGCCTGATAGCACTGCTTTTTTTTCAAGTACACGCATTCCCGGAGTAGTCTTACGCGTATCAAGGATCTTGGCTTTGGTATCTGCGATTAAATCAACATACTTTCGGGTCATTGTAGCGATTCCTGAAAGGCGTTGAAGAAAGTTAAGTGCAGTGCGTTCAGCAGTGAGAATGCCTCGGGCAGGTCCTGAAGCAACGATGATGGTTTCGCCAGTAATTACAGATTCTCCAGAAGGGATCCTGACTTCAACGTTAATGTCTGGATTTACTTTATTGAAGACCATGGCCGCGATTTCTGATCCAGAAATGACACAATCTTCTCTGGCAATAATTTTGCCGTAGGCGATGGCATTTTCTTTAATGAAAAATTTTGAGGAAATGTCACCTCTCTGACCGAGATCTTCCTCAAGTGCTAATCCAATGATAGCATCTGTTAATGAGTTGTGATCAGAATTCATCTGACGGTAGGAATTAAATTCAGCTTAGGTGTAACACGTCATACTGACTCTTTGAGTCAGTCACCATTTGTTTAATTTTCCTTTTTGAAACTGAGGCAAAGCGCTAAGCGGCGCTGACTAATCGCCGTAATTTTTTCCTTTTCCTTCCTTTATCATTAACCAAATCAATGCAACTGAAACCACAAAGAAAATAGCAGATGCCCAGGGGAAGAATGAGCCTGGTTCAAAAGTAGCGTTCGGTGCGACAGCATCTATGGCTTTTTGTTTTATGTTGGCAATTAATGAGGGATCCATTTTATCAGGAATTTATATTTTCAATAGTGCGTTAAGATAAGCCGATGTCCAGTAAGTTATATTATAGATCGTGGGGAATCAAAGCATTTCATGATTCTGTACCTTTAATCAAATCACTTCCAAAGTAGGGCCTCAGGGCAGTAGGGATTTCAATACTACCATCCGCTTTCTGATAATTTTCAAGTAAAGCGACATAAAGCCTTGGCAGTGCTGTGCCGGAACCATTCAGAGTATGTGCAAAACGGTTCTTACCTGTTTCTGAATCCTTGAAGCGTAATTTCATTCTTCGTGCCTGATAGTCCTCAAAGTTTGAACAACTCGAAACTTCAAGATACTCATTCTGGCCTGGTGCCCAGACCTCAAGGTCATAAGTTTTAGCCGCACTGAACCCAAGATCTCCTGTGCATAATTCAATGCGTCTGTAATGCAGCCCCAGAGATTCGAGGATATGTTCAGCGTCTTCGGTCAGGGACTCCAACTCCTCATAGGAATTGTCCGGATGGACAATTTTAACCAGTTCGACTTTATCAAACTGATGCATCCGGATCAGTCCCCTGGTCCCAGTTCCAGCGGAGCCGGCCTCACGGCGAAAGCATGGAGTGTATGCAGTATATTTTATCGGCAATTCATCTTCGGAAAGTATCTTGTCTCGTTCGAGGTTAGTTACCGGAACCTCTGCGGTGGGTGCAAGAAAGAGCTGATTATTTTCAATCCCATACATGTCCTCTTCAAACTTTGGCAATTGGCCAGTGCCGATCATGCAGTCTCTTGCAACGACAAATGGTGGACTGACTTCCGTGTAACCTTTTTGTAATGTTTGCTGATCGAGAAGGAATTGAATTAAGGAGCGTTGCAACTTGGCCCCAGCACCACGAAAAACTACAAAGCCGCTTCCCGCCACTTTGGAACCAGCTTCAAAGTCAATCAGTCCGAGCCTCTCAGCAATTTGAACGTGGTTCTCTAATTCCTTATGATGCTCTTGTTTTTCTCCACTCTCCTTGATTACCGGGTTTGCATTTTCGTCATCCCCGATCGGACAATTCTCATGAGGAGTATTGGGTATTGATAAGAGCAGATCGTTTTGAGTTATGTCTGCTTCTTCGACCTGGTCGCTGAGGTTCTTGAGATCAGTTCCGATGTTCTTTACCTCGGTTTCAATTTCGGTAGTATCTTCACCGGCTTTCTTTTTGCTGCCAATTTCTTTTGATTTGGAGTTTCTTTCTCCTTGGAGCGACTGCTTTTCAGTTTCAAGTTGTCTTCTTTTTTCGTCACACTCTAAAAGAGTGTCAATAAGTCCAGAAGCATCTCCTCCGCGATTGCGAAGTCGTTCTTTGATCGGTTCTGGTTCTTCGCGGATGCGCTTTATGTCAAGCATAGGGCTGAAGTGGGCGTAAAAGAAAAATAGGGAAAGGACATTGACTTTGATCCGATTAAATATCCAGCAATTATTAACTATTTTAGTCCTTCAAACTTACGCGGGTTTTTATATTTTTTCCTGATAATTTTCATAAATCAATGACTATGGAAGTTGTTTTTTTCCAGAAGTAGGGTAATTGCCATTCTTGTCAGACGAATCGACATCTTCCGGACCACTCAAAAATAAGGTTTTTCTTATTGTTGTGGGCACGTTATCAGGCATTGCGGCGGCAATGAACTCGATCGCCTCTTCGGGAAAATCACCTACTATTTTAAGTCTTTTGGGAATCTTGTTTCTCAGTGCGCTTTCCGGTGCTGTTCTTTTTTCTGTATTGAGGATGTTTCTGGTTCGGATCGCAAATGGAATAGGAACTAGTGAACTGGCCCTGAAACGGTATGAGGAAGCCAGTGCATGGCCGTTTTTAATTTTTCTTCTATCATTTCTGGGAGCAGTTGGCGTGCAGTTTAACTTTATCAGCACAGGAATTCTTTGGTGTTTTTTCTTATTTGCACAGTGGCATTGTCTGAACCGTTGCACTGATGGGCTAATTGGCCGCAATTTATTTCAATCACGTTCGACTCTGGCTGCATTGTTCATGCTGTCAGGAGTGGCTGCATTGATTTATCAAGTCGTATGGCAAAGGCTCTTATTTACATTGTTTGGGGTTAACATCGAATCCGTGACGCTGATCGTATCTATTTTTATGTTTGGATTAGGTGTTGGAGCAATTGCCGGGGGTTGTTTATCGGACAAGTTTTCCAAGACACTTCCTGAGCTTTTTCTTTGGATTGAGATCGGGATTGCAATCTTTGGCTTCGCCAGTGTCCCTCTGATTCATTATGTGGGAGAGGCTGCTTCCGGGTTGAACACATCAGGCATTGCTGCCGTTGTTTATTTGTTACTTTTCTTCCCCACACTTTGTATGGGCGCGACCTTACCAATACTTGTCGCGTATCTGCATCGAGGGAATGCAAAGTTAGGTTCGTCTGTGGGGCTGCTTTACACTTTCAACACGGCAGGTTCTGCCCTGGCCTGTTTTTTAACGGCCGGTGTGCTTTTCCGTTTCCTGGGTCTTACAGGATCGGTTTGGTTTGCAGCTTGTTGTAACTTAATGACCGGTCTTTTGGTTTTTATTTATTGCAAAAAAAATTCACATAAGGATA
>JABSSR010000504.1 GCA_013213965.1 Verrucomicrobiales bacterium
TATAGACCTGCATTTCAACAACCTTAGGATCAATCATTATGAATCGAAGCTCATCAGGAGTGAACCTATAAAGCATGCTCGCTATTATTCCATTAATACAAACTGACTTTCCAGCACCGGTGGCTCCTGCTACCAGAAGGTGTGGCATTTTTGCAAGATCGCCGATGACGGTTTTTCCGTAAACATCTTTGCCCAAAGCGATTGGAATTTTATGTTGAGGATCTGTAAATACTGGATCTTCAAAAAGTTCTCTCAAGGCAACTGTGACTTTCTCATTATTTGCTATTTCGATGCCCACAGTGTCTTTTCCCGGGATAGGAGCAAGAATATTAATTCTTTCCGCTTTTGTGGCACGTGCGATATCTGCTTCTAGTGCTGTGATCCTATTCACTCTTAGCCCTTTGCTTGGATAGATTTCATAGCGAGTAACTGTTGGTCCTCTAGTAATGTCTCCGGCGGTCACATTGACATTAAAATTATCTAATGTTTCGATTATCGTTTTTTGGGTCTGAATTAAAAGATTCGTATCAGTAGGTTTTCGTTCTGATTGACTTTCAAAATTAAGTAAATCTATGTCGGGGAGCTTGTACCCAGGAAACTCAACTTCTTTTGGCGCTGAAAAGTCTGATCCGTTAACACGGTTCACTGCTGATTTGTTTGCAGCGAGAACTTCCGCTATCGAAGGTTTACGCTCTTTAGCTTCTTCTGCAGATCTTACAGAGGCATCATATATTTTCGGCTCAGCTGTTATTACTTCTTCCGCAGTTTCTATATTTCCATTCTCTGCGGGCAAGTTCTCCTCCAAAGAGTCTTCTTGAAGTGGGGGATGTTCTTTTATTTCTTTGTTAGTGATTTCTTCGGATTGTTCTTTTTGATCTAACCGAATTGTTTTACCGATCTTTTTTTCAATTCGTTTTTGTTCTTTTTCCAGTTTCTTTTTTTGAATTAACAGTCGATCATTTTCATTGGCCTTAGAGTAGACTCTGTTGTCACGCCATTTTTTCAAAGATTTATATGAGGCGATGAAGGCTTTTAATATTTGCCCTGGATGAACTCTTGTTATTAATAATGCTGCTGCACAGTAGGCTGTTGACATTATTAAAAAGGATCCAACATTTCCGGTCATTCCGACAAATTTCTCTCCAACATATTCCCCAATGATTCCGCCAGTTCCTGAAATGTGAAAGGAGCCTGATTGAAGGAACCAGTTTTGATAATGCATGAGGCAGCATCCTGACACTAGGAATATACCAAATCCGATCAGTCCCATTTTGGATATTTGTATTTTTTTGATCAATCTCGCAGCTCCAAACCAAATCATGATTGCTGGTATTAGATAGCTAGTGACCCCAATTGTATAAAATGACATTCCTGCCCAAGTCGCGCCAGGAGGTCCCAAAAAGTTGACTGCGGGCCTCATCGGATCGGCTGTGTGGCTAAAAGGAACCCACGCAGGCAAATCATCGATAGAAAATGAAAGGAGTGATAAAAGATAAAGGAAACCAAACCCTATCAGGCCGAGGCTCACTAAGTGAGAATTTGAAAGTTCAAATTCCTTGCGCCGTTTACGTTTGGTATTTGCCATTAAAAATTATTAAAACCTTTGCGGATTCACGCCGGTTTTATAAATTATTTGCGAATCCTATCGAGAAATTAGGCGAAAATTAGATAATAATCAAAAAATATCTGATTTTCATAATAATTAACATTTATTATATATTTGAGAGATTTACTCTTAGTTTTTCTGAAATGGCCAGAATCTGGGCGAGTTAAGACTCGTTTAGCTAAGAATATTGGAGCTGATGAAGCAGCTGATATTTATAGAATTCTCGTTCAACGGATCATTCAGCGTATTTCACCAATTTATCATCAATTAGAAGGTATTTGCTGGGTTTTTGACCCTATTGAGAGAGAACTTGAGGTTAGGCATTGGATCAAAAAAGAACTGAAGGACTTAGGTTTTACTGATCTAAAAAGACATCTTTTTTGGTCTCAATCTGATGGTGACTTGGGTGATCGGATCCAAATGACATTTAAAAAAGCTTTTTCTTTGGATTATGAAAGGGTTGTCGCGATAGGCACCGATTGCATTGGGTTGAATGGAAGAACGATAGAACATGCCTTGATGAGCTTATCTAGTGAACGATCTATTGTTTTTGGCCCATCCTTTGATGGAGGTTATTACCTTGTTGGAATGAGGAGTCATTTAGGCCTATCGGTATTTAGCAATATTTCTTGGAGCACTTCGAGAGTCCTGCAGCAAAGCCTAGATCAAGCGGTTTCCCTAGGCTTGGAATATACTTTATTAGAAACATTCAATGATGTGGATACTTTGGAGGATTGGAACTCTATAAGGCACTTATTTGAATAAAATTAAATAAATTTAATGCATAGTTAAGTTTATTTAATCAATTAATGCTAATTGGCACCGTTAAAGTTTGATAAGGAGATTATTTTTTTCAGTATTGAGATTAATAGTTTCATAAGCCATCCTTTGATCACAAATTCAACTATTTCATTTAATGTCTTCTATATCCAAGCTATCTCGTCGTAAATTTGTAAAATCTAGTGCGTTGAGCATTTTTGCTTTTCAGGTCGTTCCCAGCCGTGTCTTTGGTGCCAATGAACGTGTGGCAGTTGCAGGGATAGGCGCAGGAGGGAAGGGAGCCAGTGATATAGCAGGAGCTAAGGGGGCAGGAGCGGACATCGTAGGTTTGTGCGACGTTGATGCTGGCCGTCTTAACAATGCCGTTAAAAAGTATCCAGGATCTAAGGGATTTTCTGATTATCGAAAGATGCTTGATGAGCTCGGCAAGAGCATTGATGCGGTTACTGTATCTACTCCTGATCATATGCATTTTCATGCCGCATTGCGGGCAATTAAGATGGGTAAGCATGCATACGTTCAGAAGCCCTTAACTCATTCCATATGGGAGGCAAGAACGCTTACACTTGAGGCTGCTAAAAATAAGGTCATTACACAAATGGGTAATCAGGCTCATTCAGGAGAGCCGATCCGTCGAGCCGTTGAACTTATAAGGGCAGGAGTCATTGGTAAGGTAAAGGAAGTTCATGCTTGGACGAACCGTCCTATTTGGCCTCAAGGCATTAAGCAGGCTCTTCCGGCTCAGGAAATTCCAAAGAGTATGGACTGGGAGCAGTGGATAGGTCCTGCTCCTATGCGTGCTTATAATTCTGGCTATGCACCATTTAAATGGAGGGGTTGGTGGGACTTTGGTACAGGAGCTTTAGGAGACATGGGATGTCACATTATGGATATGCCTTTCTGGGCTCTTGATCTTAAACATCCCGTAGCTGTTGAGGCTAAGCAGCAAGGAAACTCTGAGCAGTCCGGACCTAATAAATCGATTGTTACTTATACTTTTCCTGAAGGAAAGTATAATCACAAGATGCCATACGTTTGGTATGATGGAGGTCATATGCCTGAAGCATCTGTCTTTGAAGGAACTATTGTGAATCCAAACAATGCGAAGAAGTTTGATCTAATATTAATAGGGGATAAGGGCAAATTTCTCTTTAATCGAAATAGTCAAAAGTGGAAAACGACGCCCGAAGATCTAATTCAGGACACGAACCCGGATAAGACAATACCGAGAGTAAAGAACGAAGATCAGGAATGGATTGATGCCATTCGTGGGGTAGGAAGTGAGCCTCTTTCTGGTTTTGCCTATTCTGGTCCTTTTACAGAGACGGTACTGCTAGGGAACCTTGCAGTTAGGATTGGCAAGAGAATTGAATGGGATGGGCCGAATCTTCGTGCGACAAATGCACCTGAAGCTACATCAATTATTAAGAGAGAATACCGTAAAGGTTGGGAAGTTTAATTGAGTTTAAATTCTTGTATACCTTATCAGGCAAAAGAAAATTGAAATTAAGATATATTTTTCTAGGACTGGCTTGCATCTTTTATTTTCCTTGCTGTAAAACTAAAGATACAGAGTTTGGTATTCCTGCTGAGCGAAATTTAAAAGGTCCACGTTTTTTTTCTGGAGAATACTCTCGTAAGTGGCAAGAGACTCGAACGCGTTGGGCGGAGCGTGAAGATGAAAAGTTCAACCAAATGTTTGAACGAATTAAAGGCGATCGTTGAGCAAAAGGGTTGTTTTAATTTAAACTCATACCAGTTCCATGGCTTTATGCGCAACGCCAATTGCCGCTGCATAGTCTCCACCAACTGCCCAATCAAATCTGGTAGTGACCCCATGTGGAGGTATGGGTGAATTCACATAGAAGGAAGGAGCTCTTTCTTCAAATCCGGCCCTCACATTTTCTAGATACCAGTCGCGGAATCCAGTCTCTGCTAATCCTCCGCCGATCACAATTAATCCAGGGTCTAGTTCACTTGCTTGATCACCCATTGCCCATCCCAATATATAAGCTTGTCTCTGGAAAAGAGACCTTGCTAGAGGATCTTCTCTTTCGCAGTAATCCCGTAACTGGAAGGCTTTCTCTTCAATACTAATTTGCTCTTGTACGAGTGGATGGCTGGAGTTTTCGCTTTTTTCTAATTCAATTTTAAGGCGTCTCCTGAGCGCGACCAGTGAAACCCAAGCTTCCAGAGAGCCCGGGCCCTTGCCTGCACACTCTGGGAGACTGCCATCTTCTTCTCTGAATGGGACAGAAATAGCACCGATCTCCATCGCTAAGCCGTTACAACCTTCATATAATTGTCCTTTACCAAGAACGAATCCGCCGCCGAGTCCGGTCCCCGGGGCAACAAATAGTAAGGGGCCATCATGTCCGGGGCGTAAGATCCATTCACCGTAAGCAGCAGCGTTACCGTCGTTTGTCATATAACATGGACGGTGAATTTCTTTAGAAAATTCGTCTCGAATATTTGTGCCTACCCAGTCTTCATTGAGGTTGGCTTGTCCCCATATTACTCCGTCAGAGGACGGGGCCGGAACATCTATTCCTACAGCTGTGATATTGGAAGATTCGATTGAATTATCGGAGCATAGTTGATCAATGGCAGCTCGTAACTGCTTGAATGTCGCCTTGTAACCGTCGTTCCCATGTGAACGAACTTCTACACCGCTGCCAACTTGCCTTCCGCTCTCATTGAGCAGCGCAGCTTTCACTGTAGTACCGCCGATATCTAATCCGGCGAAATGAGCCGATTCTTCCATCGGGTAATAATTTTTTATAAGTGCTAAGCTTGCTTGATGATTGTTTTATCGACGGATAACAAATCATCGCATGCCTGTCCTACTCTGTCAGCCATGGCTTGTTCGCCTGCTTTAAGGTAAGAGCGGGGATCGTATACTTTTTTGTTACCGATTTCTCCGTCAACTTTAAGAACTCCATCGTAATTACTGAGCATGTGTCCAGCTATGGGTCTACTAAAGGCGTACTGGGTGTCCGTATCTACATTCATTTTCACCACACCATAGTCAAGAGTTTCCCTTATCTCTGATAAAAGGCTTCCAGACCCTCCGTGGAAAACTAGATCAAATTCTGCTGTATCTCCGTATTTTTCCTGAACAGCGCTCTGGCCTTCCTTTAGTATTTCAGGTTTTAGTTTTACTGCACCAGGCTTATAATGACCATGGACGTTGCCGAAAGTTGCAGCGAAAGTAAAACGTCCAAGATCGGCCAAGGCCTCATGGACGGCAACCATGTCCTCCGGGGTCGTGTAGAGATCCTCATCGGGCGTATCTTCTGTTCCGGCGGCCCCATCTTCTTCACCGCCCACGACGCCGGCCTCAACTTCAAGGATGATTTCGTGCTCAGCACATTTTTTCAAATAGGTTTGCGAAATGGCCATATTTTCGGCTAAAGGAAGAATAGATGCATCAAGCATATGGTTCTGAAATAGGTTATTTTCACCTTTTGCTCTCCTAGCCGCAGTAGCCTCAATTAATGGATCTAAATAGGATTCAGCAGTTTCAGGTTGGCAGTGATCAGTATTAAGGCCAATAAGAATATCATATTGCTCGGCCAATGCATGAGCTGCTTCTGCAAGAATGATGGTGCCCTTCGTCGCGTCTTTATTATTTAGTCCTGATGAGAACTGTCCTGCACCAGTTGAGAATTGGATAATACCATCTGACTTATTATCTGCGAATCCCTTTAATGCTGCGTTTAGCGTTGTAATGCTTGAGCAATTTATGGCTGGATAGGCATATCCGCCCTCTTGGGCAGCGTCTAACATAGTGGCGAATTGTGATGGGGTTGCTATAGGCATATTGGGCGCGAAGTTAGCGGTTGGGTCCTTGCACGTCAAGGTTAGGTAGATGCATAAACTTGCGCCGAGCAAAAAGATGGCTAATCTGCACGGATTTGCTAGAAAATTGAAGTAGAAAAACTTAAGACCAACAACATGCCAAAGAAAATTGCATTTTTAACTGCCGGGGGCATTGCTCCTTGTCTATCTTCGTCAATCGGCGCTTTAATAGAACGGTACAATGAACTGATTCCCGACGCCGAACTAATCGGATACCTGAACGGTTATCAGGGATTACTTCTTGGTAAGTCCATCGTTTTTAGTGAAGAGGTGAAAAAAAATTATGATGTTCTTTATGATTTTGGCGGCAGTGCAATTGGAAATAGTCGAGTCAAGTTGACCAATGTTAAGGATTGTACGAACCGAGGTCTTGTGAATGAGGGTCAGGACCCTCTTCAAATTGCAGCAGAGCAATTAAAGGCAGATGATGTTGATATTTTGCATACGATCGGAGGAGATGACACGAACACGACTGCTGCGGTTCTGGCCAAATATTTAGAGGATAATGGTTATGGTCTGACAGTTGTTGGATTACCTAAGACTGTTGACAACGATGTTTACCCTATTTATCAGACGCTTGGTGCATGGACAGCGGCAGAGCAGAGTGCCTTATTTTTTGAGAATGTTGCCAATGAGAACACTACGAGTACACGTCAGCTCATAATCCATGAAGTGATGGGAAGGCATTGTGGGTGGCTTACAGCTGCGGCAGCTAACAATTACAGGAAGCGGTTGGACAGCTATAGGTGGTTGCCGGAGATTAACGTGTGTCGAGAGAGATGGGACGTGCACGCAATTTGGATTCCGGAAATGGAACTCGATCTCGAGTCTGAGCTTGCTCGGCTCAATCAACTCATGGACGATAATGACTGTGTGAATATCTTCTTAAGTGAAGGTGCAGGCACTGATGCCATCATCCGTGAAAAGGAGGCTGCCGGCGAGGAGCTCAGAAGAGATGCTTTTGGGCATGTCAGGCTGGATGAATTGAATCCTGGGAAATGGTTTGCCTCGAAGCTTAAGGATTCCCTTTCAGCTGATAAAGTGCTGGTGCAGAAAAGTGGTTATTTTGCACGAGCAGCAAGACCCAACGAGAGAGATCTTGAATTAATAAAGAGAAGCGCAGCTACCGCGGCTGCAGCGGCATTGGCCGGTGAGAGCGGCGTTGCAGGTCTTGACGCTGACAATGAAGGAAAAATGTCTATCATTGATTTTTCAAGGATTGCCGGAGGCAAGCCATTTGATATTGATGAGCCGTGGTTCGGGGAATTGTTATCAGCAATCGGTCAACCCAAGACCGGTAAGGTGGCAGGCCATTAATGAAGTCCGGACCCCTCAATCAAGAGACTTATACCAATCCCAGTGCTCATCTTTGAGTTCTTCGATGGTCGGTATAGGATAAAATAGTAATTCTTTATGATGCGCTATCCAGAAACCGGTGCGGTGTTGAGTGAAAGGAATTCTCCCGAAAGCGGCGTCCAGACTAATTCCTTTGAGGCCTTTTTCTGGTTTTGATTTCGCTTCCAGAATTTGCTCACGAAGCTTATGTGCGTGGACGTTAGGTATAGGTGATTTGTGGAATGGGTCAGATTCAAGTTCTGTAAGGAATTCATCGATGTCAAAATCGATCTGGTTGAATAGAACTTTTGGGGCCGATTTCGGCTGGTTAGGATCAGTGATATGTTCACCAAATTCTAAGGGTGTCATCCACGAAAGAACAATCGATCGCATCGGGGCAAGTTCTTGAAAAGTCCTTAGATATCCTTGATCATGTTCTTTTTCATAAGGGGCACTTTCCAGCTTCAGTACCTTGCCGATGGCCGAAGTAACATAAAGTTCTTGGAATGCTGAGAGTTCGATGTGTTCGAGTACTCTGTAAGTTGCCAAAAATTTAGTTCGTTTTGGTGCTCCTGATGCGTCTGGCTTAACTTCATCAATGTATTTATCTATGTTGAGGAAATCATGCCTGTAATCTATATCGATCTCAGCGAAGATGACCTGACCATGAAAGTAGCGTGAACTACCAAGGGTATAGTGTTTCCCAAATTCATCCGGTGGCAGGTTCGAAGCTACTAGAGCGTAGTTCGGCCACATGATGACGTAGAGGTGTTTCTCGACAGCATTGTCCATAATAATCGTTTCTCTTTTATTCTGCTTATGTCAAGCAGAGGTAATTTTCTTAGTTATTATTGCAATAAGCTGCTATTCCGCTAGCAATTTCTTGGGCCAGGATGTTTCGGAACCAGTTCGAAGAGCACCTGGCCCCTTCCCAGCGGTTGCTTATAAAGCCACATTCGACGAGCGCAGCCACTCCTTTAGTTTTTGTTAAAACTGCATAGTGATATTTTTTACTGCCACGATCATTTGTATTAATGCGTCTGGCTAAACGGTTCTGAATGCTCTTCGCCAGTTTTTTTCCTTTCGGACTAATATAGAAAGTTTCAATTCCCTTCACTGAGGAATTTGTGTGTGCATTAAAGTGAATACTGACAAAGATTGAACCTGGATATTTATTGGCCAGATATGCCCGGTCCTTGATCGATACAAAACGATCTGATTTGCGCGTCATTGCAACTGCGATGCCTTTCTTTTTTAATAGTGTTTCTACCCGCTTGGCGACATCGAGTGTCAGAGTTTTTTCAGAGATCCCGTACCAGTAAGCGCCCTTATCTTTTCCTCCATGCCCAGCATCAATGATGACTGTTTTTGCAGTGGCAAAATTCGAGCAAGAAAACCAAGCAATGATGATTGCTTTTACGAATGAGTGAAGATGAGGTTTGACTTGCAAAACTTATTATAAGTTAAATATAATAAATATTTAAGATAACCTAAATATAATAATGAGCAAGGTAGAGATATGATGCCGATTTTTGACTTATAATAATATTAGATTTTTTCCTTAAGGAGTTTGAAAAAAATCAACGATGGAGTATTAAAGATTCACTCTATTAGGACTGATTAAGCAAATGTTTTTAATACTGGCAAATTTTCTTATCGATATCGGCATCCCATTTTCTCTTTTCTTGGGCGCTATAGGACTCATCGTTGCTATACTCTTGATTCGTTCGGTTGTTAAACAGTCTGCTGGCACTGAACTGATGAAAAAAGTAGCAGGTGCCATTCAGGATGGAGCAAAGGCTTACCTGAATCGTCAGGTAAGGACGATTAGTTTTATTTCATTGGGTATTGCTTTGATTCTGTTTCTTATGTCGCAGGCTGAAAAAGTTCATGGTTCTATGCCGATTGGATTTTTGATAGGAGCTGCATGCTCATTGGTAGCGGGGTACATAGGGATGCGTATTGCTGTCATGGCAAATGTCCGAACGACTCAGGCCGCAACTGAAGATGAACACAAGGCACTAAATGTTGCTTTTAATGGAGGGGCAGTGACTGGTCTTCTTGTAGTTGGTTTAGCGCTTTTGTCGGTAGGTATCTTCTACTTAATTATGGGAAAAGTTGATCCTGCTAAACCTAAGGCCGTGGTCGACAGCTTGATAGGTTTGGCTCTTGGCGCAAGCCTTATTAGTGTGTTTGCTCGTTTGGGTGGTGGTATTTATACAAAGGCCGCAGACGTCGGTGCTGACTTAGTTGGTAAAATTGAGCAGGGACTTGATGAAGATGATCCGCGTAACCCTGCAACGATTGCGGACAATGTTGGGGACAATGTTGGGGACTGTGCGGGAATGGCCGCAGATGTTTTTGAAACTTATGCAGTGAGTCTGATCGGAGCATTATTGCTTGGCACGTTGAATACTGATCTTGCAGAATCTCAATCTCAGGCAGCAGCTTTGACTTTGCCATTTCTCTTAGGAGGGCTTGCCATCATTGGCTCTATACTCGGCGTACTGTGGGTGAATTTTCGTAAAGAAGGTGCTGCTAGGGTCTTAATGGAGGGTGTTTTCGTCGCTTCCTTGTTTTCAGCTATAGTTTATTGGCCGGTTTGTACATGGATTGTGCCTGAAGGAGGATTGAAAATGAATAGCGGCACATATACTGGCCTTGATTTGTTCGGGTGTGCGTTAGTTGGGATCGTCATGACGTTTGCGATTGTGCTGATAACCAATTATTACACCGCGACGCAGTACAGACCTGTAAATAAAATTGCGAGAGCCTCTCAGACTGGTCACGCTACTAACATTATAGCAGGTCTTGGTGTGGGGAACATGGCGACGGGCCTTCCGGTAGCTCTTATTTGTGCTGCGATATGGATTAGTCATTCACTCGCTGGACTCTACGGGATTTCAATTGCTGTGATGGCTATGCTTGCCTTGGCCGGGATTATCGTGTCCCTGGATGCCTTTGGTCCAATCACAGATAATGCAGGAGGCATTGCAGTGATGGCTGATTTGCCTGCAATCGTTCGTGAAAGAACTGATGCACTTGATGCTGTTGGTAATACGATGAAGGCAGTCACTAAAGGCTACGCTATCGCCTCTGCAGGTGTTGCGGCGTTGGTTTTATTTGGGTCTTATTTTCTGGAATTAGAAGATCATATCCAACAGACAGTAACCTTTTCGCTTAAGGAACCTGAAGTGATCATTGGAATGTTCATTGGTGGTTTATTGCCATTTATTTTCACAGCTTTGAGTATGGATGCGGTGGGGCGCGCTGCTGGTGCTGTGGTTGCAGAAGTTAGGCGTCAAATCAGTGAACGCCCTGGAATTATGGAAGGTAAGGACGAACCTGAATATGCAAGGTGCGTGGACATTGTAACGAAGTCAGCTCTTCGCGAGATGATCATTCCAGCTCTTTTACCTATTGTTGTAGTTTTTGTTGTCTCTGCCATTCCGGCTCTATCCTATAAAGCACTTGGAGGCGTTCTTGTGGGCACTATCGTAACTGGTCTGTTCGTGGCGTTATCAATGACTGCGGCCGGAGGCGCTTGGGATAACGCCAAGAAACTGATTGAGGATGGTGCTTATGGAGGAAAGGGCTCTGAAGCTCATGCCGCTTCAATTACTGGTGATACGGTCGGAGATCCCTACAAAGACACTTCGGGTCCTGCCATCAATCCTATGATAAAGGTCACTAATATTGTAGCGATCCTTGCAATTAAGGTCTTTTTCTAACAGGCCAGATTCTTTAGGCTCCCTTATCCTCCGAATCCTCTGAATCCTCTCCCACGGTCCCATGGGCCCCGACGTCCGAACCCGCCTTTCTCAAGCCGTTCATTATATTTTTCGGTCTGTTCAGAATTCAGGACAGAACGAATTGCATCTTCTTTTGTGATGTCTCCAGCATTTGCTGATTCAGGCAAGGATGCTTCGATTCCTTCGATGGCCATGGATTCATCATATTCTGAGGACTTCTGTACAAGTATTCCAAAAACCTGATCTTCCTGCTCTTCGGAAAGCTCCAAAGTTTTGTTTATTCTATCCAATTCTGAAGTCGCTTGCCTCTGTACTCGTTCCGTTTTTTCTACAAGTTGCTCCCTCTCGTAGGTCGCATATTGATCATCACTAAGTTCAGCCTTCATTATTTCATTAATTTCCGGCTCGTTTTGTGACCAGAATTCGCCCTGAGATTCCATGATTTCAACGAAGGAACTATTTTCATCATCGAGCTGACTTTGGAAGCGTTTTGTTCCCTCTTTCACCATACTGACCATCTTCTCTTGAATTGATTCAGCTTGGCTGTCTGAGAGTCCAAGCTTTTCTTTTTGATTTTCTATTTCTGAAGCAATCATTCGATCAGCTCCTTGGCTCATAGCTCCTGCAAAACCTTTCATTAATTTCCTTGCTTCCGGGCTATTTAAAAGTTGAGCGAAGGCCTCTTCCGGCCCTGCCGGTTCTTCATCCTCAGAACCGTCATCCTCTTCTTTTATTTCAAATGGAATATTTTTCGGTTTGTCCGGAATGTTACTGATCAGAGGTGATTGAGTTTTATTGGAGCTGGTTTTATCAACACTCTTTTCTTTTCCCGGAGAGCTTTCTTTTGAAGAGTTTGCATTTCCAGTGTCTTTATCTGATCTGAAGAGGGCCATGACTCCCAGTCCTAAAACAAAGGACAATGCCATGAACATTATTAATTGATTCGTTTTCATAATTTGTCTTATTTTTTGTCACTATAATCTAAAACAGATTCTTTTTCTACAATTGCTTATAAAGATAAACGTTCAATTGTTCAAAGTTTGTCTTTTTTTATCTAGCTAGCTCTGATTGTTAAGAGATCTTCTATATTATCTTCTGAAATTTGATCAGATAAACTTGAAATTCGCTGTTAATTGCATTGTCCTTTGTTTTAGGACTGGGAGTCATGGCCCTTTCAGCGGCTACCGGTTAATCATACCGCGACATCGGTCTGACTAATAATGGCTCATTATTAGGCGAACAGTTCATGCACGACTCTGGACTTTCGGGTAATGCTTGTGAGTCTTCGTTCGTTGCCCCCATGTGGGTAGGTGAGCCTCTCGTGATCCAGACCGAAAAGATGCAATAATGTGGCCTGAAAGTCGTTCACGTGAACCGGATCCTCTTCCGGTGCCCAGCCTATTTCATCAGTGCTTCCGTAGGTCAGTCCTCCCTTAACGCCTCCTCCTGCCATGAGTACAGTAAAAGCGTTCGGATGATGATCTCTTCCCGTATTAGCTTTCCTTCCTCTGCGGTTCTCTCCTAGTGGAGTCCTTCCGAATTCACCGGCCCAAACGATCAAAGTTTCGTCGAATAGGCCCCTGTCCTTGAGGTCATTTATGAGTGCAGCTACTGGTTGGTCTGACATTCCGGCATTGAATTCAAGTTCTGAATTTAGGTTGGAGTGATGGTCCCATGAAGCGTGAATGATATTAATGAACCGGACACCGCGTTCGACCATTCGCCTTGCCAATAAACAGTTGCTGGAAAAATCGGCATAAGCGTTTCCGTTACCTTTACCACGTCCTCCGCCTTCCGGAAGTGCCCGGTCAATTCCGTACGCTTCTAGGGTCTTTGTTTTTTCCTTTGATAAATCGACTAGTTCAGGGGCCGCGGACTGCATCCTGAATGCCAACTCATAGTTGGCGATCCTACTTAATATTTCTGTATCTTTATTTGCTTTGTAGTGCATTTCGTTCAGTGACCTGAGTGCATCCAAACCTGAACGTTGCAGTTCGTTGGGTAGTCCTTGGGGATTTTCGAGATTGAGTAGCGGATTACTTCCATTACGGAAACGGACACCAGCGTAATTTGATGGGAGGAATCCGCTCTGCCATAGGGTAGCTCCTCCGCTCGATCCGCGACCTGCGGTTAATACAATGTATCCAGGAAGGTTTTGATTTTCCGTTCCGAGTCCGTAATTCAGCCATGATCCAGTCGAAGGGAGGCCGAACCTCCCTTCACCGCATTGCATTTGTAATTGGCCCGGATGATGATTGAACTGATCAGTATGCATGGAGCGAACCATGCAAATGTCATCAGCGCAGGTTGCAGTTTTTGGAAGGAGGTCCGAGAACCACATTCCTGATTTGCCGTGCTGCTTGAATTTTCTCGGAGATCCCATCAGAACGGCCGATTCTTTCTGAAGAAAAGCAAAGCGTTTCCCTTTTAGCAGATCAGCGTTCATTTTTTGACCGTTCAGTTCATTGAGCTTGGGTTTATAATCGAACAGATCCAACTGCGAGGGGGCACCGGCCATAAAGATAAAAATGCAGTTCTTTGCCTTTGGAGCAAAGTGAGGCCTATTGTCATTAATTTGTTGAATTGAAGTATTTGCTTCAAGGTTCTGGGACAACATGTGTTGCAGTGCAATGCCTCCTATTCCTGACGCTGAGGTTGTCAGAAATTCACGTCTCGAGTCACTTGTAAATTGATGAGAGAATTTCATTCGCGGTTGATAGTTTCGTCAAGATTAAGAAGGACGCGTGTCACAGTTACCCAGGAAGCTGTTTCATTGTCGTTTATCATCTCACAGGAATAGTCACCTATCATTTTTTTAGCTTCTTGTGGATTTGCAGAATAATAAGAACGGCTCCTTTGCAGAAGCTTTATGACTTGTTCGGTTTCTTGAGGTGATGGATCCCTTGCAACACAAAGAAGGAAAGAGGATCTGATCCGGTCCTGATCATTATCGGATGATTTGTCTGAGAGTATTCTTTTTGCAAATGCTTGAGCCGATTCATGAAAGACTTCGTTACCTAGCGTTGCGAGTGCCATGATCGGGGTATTGGAATTGTTTCGCTTTGCTGTAGTGATATTGGCGTTAGGGCAATCGAAGGTGATGAGGTTAGGATCTGGTGCTGTTCTTTTGAAAAAGGTATACATTCCACGTCGGTAACGATCGTCTCCGGTGCTTGTCTTCCATTTAAAGCTTCCCGCGAAACTTTGTTCGGCTACCCCTTTTGGTATTGGAGGGAATACACTGGGTCCTCCTACCTTGTGTTTTAGTAGTCCTGATATCGACAAAAACAGGTCCCGAATAATTTCTCCATCAGTCCGGAACCTGTTCTGTCTGTGGAATAATTTATTATCAGGATCGATCCGGTGCGTCTGTTCTCTGCGAACCGTAGATTGTTTATACGTATCTGACATGACTATGTATTTGATGAGACTTTTCCTGCTCCAATTCATACTTATAAATTTTGTTGCAAGATGATCCAGTAGATCCATTTGAACTGGTGGCGCGGATCTGGTACCGAAGTCCGCCTTTTGCTCGGTCAGCCCTTTTCCGAAAAGCCTATACCAGATATCATTGACTGCGACCCTTGCTGAGAGTGGATTATTTTTATTAACTAGCCACTCTGCAAGATCCAAACGGTCTGGTTTCTTGTCATTTGGTACGTTCAAAGGAGGTAAGGACTCAGGTGTGAGTGGTGAAATTTCA
>JABSSR010000505.1 GCA_013213965.1 Verrucomicrobiales bacterium
CTCAGCTAACCGAGGCTCTTGAAGGTGTGAAGAATGAGAAGCTCCGTGCTGATATCCGTTACCAGTTAGCAAGTGCTCATCTCAAGGCAGCTAGTTATAAGATTGCGGCAGTCCAATTCGAAGAAATGCTCGAGGATTATCCTGAATCAAAGTTATTGGATCGTATCTTGTTTAATGCTGGTGAATGTCGGTTAAAGCTTGGTGAGATGGAACCTGCCAGTATACATTTTACTGCTGCAGCTGGAGTCGAAGGGAGTTCGGAGGCGCTTTCTGAATCAGTCATGATGCGGCTCGGTGAAACTCAGACCGCTACAGGAAAACATAGTGAAGCGAAAATTACATATGCAGGTTTTCTTGAGCGTTTCAAAGAGAGCCGTTGGAGAAGAAATGCTGCTTTCGGATTAGCATATGCAACTGACCTTAGCGGGAACGCTGCCGATGCAATTCCTCTTTACCAGGCATTAGTTTCTTCTGACAACGTTGATTTATGGACTGTGCGTTCCCGGTACCAGGTTGGGCTTTGTTATTTTAATTTGAAGAAATACGAAGAAGCCCTCGTCGAATTTGTGAACCTTGAGATCAATTATCCGCAATACCCTGGTTGGCAGGCGAAGTCAGTTCTGGGAGTGGGCCGTATTCTTTTGGAACAAAATAAAACTGATCAGGCGATCGAACAGTTCAAGGAAGTTTTGAACCGGTACAAGGATGAGGAGGCCATTGGTCTTGCTCGAAATTATCTAGAAAAAATTGAGTCTGAATAGACTCTGAGTGAGCTCAAAATGAGCTATTATAACAGGCTTGCTAAACTTATTTCGGCAATGCGGTTACCGCGTTGTTCTTGGCGCTCTATTTTACAAGCTGTTAAGAGTTTAAAGTGGTCAGATGTCAAGCGATGGTTGGGCCCGGCAGTAGCATTGCTGGTCGCACTGATCATTTTGTGGAATCTTGGCGGTAAGGCGAGGAGGGAAGTCTGGGCCTACTATACTGACGGGGAGGATATCCGTATCAGTGCTCAGGACAATAAAGCTCGTTCTGTTTTGTGGGAGCCCCCTTCCCCTACCATTTTGCCTAAAGGACAAGGAAAGGAAAAATTGAAGGAGGGCCCTTCTGGAAATTTTGAAGCTGCTTTTTCTTCGGACGGAAGAAGAATGGCTCTGGTCCTTGAACGAGAGAAAGGCTCTGATATTTTCATTTCATCTTGGGACGGAAGGGTCTGGTCAGCACCTGAGTCCATTGCCAATATCAATACAGATTCTAATGAGAGAGGGCCTGCATTTTCAGCTTCAGGTAATTATTTATATTTTAGCTCTGACCGGGAAGGTGGGCAGGGAGGTTATGATATTTATGCGGCTCTTTGGAATGGAAAAGAATGGGCTAATGTGCAGGGCCTAGACTCAAGCGTTAACGGGCCCAGTAATGAAACGGGCCCTGCTCCTTCATCGGATGATTCAATATTGTATTTTTCATCGGATCGTAACGTCGCCGAGGACCAGGACATTTATGCAGCGGTACGCTCCGGGAAAGACCCGGGGTCGGCTCCACTTAAATTCGCTGATTCTCTTCCAGTAAAGGATCTGAATTCTCGTTCCAATGATGTTCAGGCAGCACTCACTAAGAAAGGGTCTCATGTTTTTCTTTCTTCGGACCGTGAGGATGATTCTGTTTTTGGCGTATATATGAGTCGTGTAATTGGTGATAAAGTTCAATCTCCCGAACGAGTGGACCTTTACATTAAAGAAGACAATGTTACGGATCCTGCAGTCAGAATGGATGGATTTGATTTGCTCTTTAGCACAGATTACGGTTCTTCTGCTAACGAGGAAACTCGCGATTATCGTTTATATAAGTCAACGACACGTGAAGTCTTTGGCTATCGAGACTCTAGCCGTTGGGAAGAATATAAAAATGCCTTAGGAAAATTAAAGTGGTGGTTAATCGCTGCACTATTAGCTCTCCTTGCCCTGATATATTTATTGGAAACCTGGCAGGACATTACGAGTCTCTTGCATAAGTGCCTCGCTGCATCAATGGCCTTGCACTTGCTCCTTTTGTTGCTCGCAACTGCCTGGTTCATTACTCAGGAATTTGAGCAGCAGAATGAAAATTTACCCAGTGAGATTGCCATCAGTTTGGATGCTCTTTCACAGGAGGAATTGGCTATGGAAAGTGCTCCGGAAGAGGCAGAGATATCTGATCCTAGTACCCAGATATCAATCGAGAAAGCTGAGAGTGACTTTAATATCCCGGAACTAAAGCCACAGGAATTAGTTGAAAATGTGCCTGAATCGGAATCACAATTTCAAGAAGCTCTGGACATTGAAATTCAGACCTCACAGGCAGAGGTCCAAGAAGATTCGATGACTCAGAAAGTGGATGAATCGAGTCTTATAGCTGAGCTCTCTGAACCTGTTTTGCCTGAGATTGAAAAGGCCTTGTTGGAGGAGGATCCGAACCGAACGGATCAGGATAAAGAGGCTCCTGAATCGAACAATGTTTTTGAACCTGAGATTGAAAATACTGAAGTATCAAAGGCAGAAACTGACGCGGTCTCCGACAGTGCGGTTGAGAGTGAGACTGAAAGTGAGTCTGTAGCGTCGGGGAGTTTGGTAGCGGAGGCGACGCAGGCCGAGAGTCAATTAACGGAGTCCGGAGGAGCTTTGCAGGAAGTGGCCCAAACCCCTGAGCTTGCATCTGGCAGCTTACCTGAGCTTGCGCTTGTGGAGCCTGGAGCTCCGAAACTTGAGGAAGTGACTGGTGATCCCGGAGCCCAGCAGGCCGATCCATCGAAGGATACCTTTGAACCTGGCGGAGGAGTAGCGAGTCTGGAGACAGTTCAGGAGGAGGGAGGAGCAGGTTCCGACAGTGCGGTTGAGAGTGAGACTGAAA
>JABSSR010000506.1 GCA_013213965.1 Verrucomicrobiales bacterium
ATGGCGTCTTAGCAATGCATACCGGAAAATTTTTAACATCGGTCTGATCCAAAGATTTTAATTTCTTAGTCACTGCAGGAGTCAATTCAACATCATCTGCTCTGTATATTTCTCTGGCCACAGTCTGCAGTTTTTCTATCAATGGCATGTCATCAGGATAGATCGGCGCAAAGTTAGAAACTTGCTCTTCGGATTCAAGAATCTGAACAACTTCTTCAGCAAGGTCCTTAGCACCTTCTCCACCATCAGCCCAGTGAGTGGCAAGAACACACTTCACTCCTTCTTCTTCACAAAGCTCGATGAATTTTTTTGTCTCGGCTTCAGTGTCGGCAGTGAAGGCATTCAAAGCAACGATGGTAGGAACACCAAACTTGGCAATGTTTTCAAGGTGCCTGCGAAGGTTTGCAAAACCACACTCAACGGCCTCTGTATTTTCTTGGTCAAGGTCCGTCCGTTTGACGCCCCCGTGATATTTTAGGGCTCTTATAGTCGCCACAATAACGGAAGCGTCCGGTCTCAGGCCGGACTTCCTGCACTTGATATTGAAAAATTTTTCAGCTCCAAGATCAGCACCGAAACCGGCCTCCGTCACAACAATATCTGATAACTTCATGGCAAGCTTGGTCGCCGCCACCGAATTGCATCCGTGGGCAATATTAGCAAATGGCCCTCCATGCACAAAGGCAGGAGTCTTTTCAAGGGTCTGCACAAGGTTCGGTTGAATCGCGTCCTTGAGTAATGCCGTCATTGATCCTTCTGCAACAAGTTCTCTGGCATAAACATTTTCTCCTTCGCTGTTCTGTCCAACTACGATCTGACCGAGACGACGTTTCAAATCTCCGAGCCCGGTAGCAAGACAGAAAATGGCCATGACTTCAGAAGCTACAGTAATATCAAATCCGGTCTCTCTTGTGAGGCCATTAATCGCACCACCTAAACCAACGACGATCTGCCGAAGGGCCCTATCATTGAGATCGAGTGCTCTCCTCCAAGTCACTTTTCGAGGGTCAATGTTCAACTTATTTCCCCAGTGCAGATGATTATCAATGATGGAAGCCAATAAATTATTTGCCGCACTGATCGCATGAAAGTCACCTGTGAAATGCAAATTAATCTCATCCATTGGCACTACCTGGGCATAGCCACCGCCAGCGGCTCCGCCCTTCATACCGAACGAAGGACCTAGGCTAGGCTCGCGAAGACAAATGGTTGCATTCTTACCAATCAGCCTCAGCCCATCACCGAGACCAATAGTGGTCGTGGTCTTTCCTTCTCCGGCCGGTGTCGGAGAAATTGCTGTGACTAGAACAAGTTTCGAAGATGGTTCCCCACCAATACTTTGTGGATCAATCTTAGCTTTGAAGTGACCGTAAGGAATCAGCTGTTCCTTTTTTAGCCCAAGGCATCGCTGAGCAAGTTCAGTGATAGGTTCAAGCTTAGCATTACGCGCAATTTCAATGTCAGACATCTAGCCTCTATGAAGGGCAAATCGTGAATGAAGTCGAACCTTTTCTTAAAAAAATTTACTCCATTAATCCAATGCTTATTCGGCAACTCCCATGTCTGTGACTCGCCAGAAAATTTTTCTACTATCCTCAGGGACCTGATCAATGAATGATGTGGACTCGCCCTCACTCAGAATGCCATCATCAATCTCTTCCCAGAATCCAAAATTACCATCGCGGTTAGCATCTATTTCACCATTTTCCATATCCTCAGAACGCTCGATCAGATAAATCCTGTTCGGCTTAGAATTCCAAGTCAATGTAATCTCATCACCTTCCTTGGCTATTTCTGTGATCTGGAGAGGCGCAACACCCGAACCGAGACTAATGACAAGATTATCAATAAACACGTTCTGGTTCGCTCCTCCGACACGAGCAGAAAATCCAAAATTATAGGATTCATCACCAACAAAAGTCAAAGTCACGTCCTCGAAGTCCGCATTAGTAAGTAGTCCCTCTGTTTTAAAGGAAGCGCCATTTACAGGATCATAGACAATGATCACAGGACCAGAAACCGATGTCCCGTCATCAAGTATCTTCCCATTGATAAACTCTAAGTTAATGTCTTCACCCTCTACCTTCTCGGCAATATTAACTCCTTGCTCAGGGTCCCCGTTATTCCAAGTATCAATTTCGAAAGATAAGTTCTCAGTGACTAGCGGCGAAGCATCATTAGCATCAACAGCACCCATGCCCTCCTCGGCAGAACCTGGAATGCCTAGATCAAAATTTCCGTAATTAAAAGATAGTCCGTCAGCCGGATTATTTGCTCCAGGCCCATCTGAAATCTCAAGATCAAAGGTTGCCATCCAGCCACCCGAAGAACCTTCTAGTGGCGGAATCGTAAAGCTTGAGAAACCAAGCCCCTGACCGTCTCTCGTGAGCTGTAACCTTCCATCAACCACGCTCGCGGCAGCACCATAAATGACACTCCCATCAGCGAGGTCCGTCGCGCCGTTAGGGAACCCGTCAAAGTCCTGCACATACCCTTTGGGCCGGGCCTGAGGCACTGTCGGGTCCGTTCCAAGCGCAATTTCTCTGCCGTCACTGACCATGTCCTCATCAGTGTCCGCCTTATGTGGATCCGTACCGGTATTATCAGCGCTAACAAAATTTCCGGTATTCGTCTCAACACCATCAAGCAATCCATCACCATCAGAATCCGCCACTTTCGGATCGGTCCCCGTCATCATGCTGTTGACAAAGTTTCCGGTCCCATCTTCGACTCCATCGTTGAGTCCATCATCGTCCGTGTCCGGATCGTTAGGGACCGTTCCAAGTTCGAATTCATCCGCGTTAGTGGATCCATCATTGTCCGGATCATCTTCCGGACCCTGCTCTAAATTATCAAAGAACTGCTCCTCCCACGCGTCCGGCAAACCGTCATTATCACTATCGCCAGTAGGCACGAAGGAGGTCTCCAGGAGATGATAATTACCCACATTGAATCCGGCACCAGCAAAGTCGCCCTTTTCATTATGAACGAAGAGTTGGCACTGGGCACCACCTCCACGTTCCCAGAAAAGAAATTCCATTTTGTGTGCACCGAAAGAAAGGTCCACGGAAGCGAGGCTCGTTGCAGAGCCTCTATTGGCATCAAATACAACGACCGGTTCATCATCAATATAAAATCCGCCCCCATCATCGGAATTAAATCCAAAGGTATAAATGCCCGGGTCGGTTATGAAGAGCGTCCCGGTAGCAAAGATGGCAAAGTCATCCTGGTTCACGTCCTGAGCCCCGAATAGAGGGAATGGCTCCGGGTCCGGAAAAGGTCCATTCGCATTGTCCCGGAAATTAATAGTGTCATGAATGGTAACAGTTTCAGGCTCTGCCAATCCAACACCATCAAAGAGAGAACGGGTATTTGCTATTGAGTTTAAGAGACTATTTGATTTTGCATTCCGAACAACCCATAAGAGAGGGAAGTCTTCACCATCGAGTGGGTCAGTTCCCCTTTCGACCTCGATCCCGTCATAAATGGAGTCCTCATCAGTGTCTGCCGTGTGCGGATCCGTTCCAGTATTATCAGCATCAACGAACGTTCCTGTATTAGTTTCCACTCCATCAAGAAGTCTGTCCGAATCAGTGTCTGAGTCAAGAGGGTCTGTGCCTGTATTTGATGCATTAACAAAGTTACCGGTCCCTGTCTCAACATTATCAGCGAGTCCATCATTATCGGTGTCAGCTTCCTGCGGATTCGTGCCAGCAATGAATTCGTCGATATTTTTTAATCCATCTGAATCAGGATCCTCAGCCGAATCATCAACTGTCTTGTCCAGATCATTTTCATCCTCATAATAATCAGGCATCCCGTCACCATCAAGATCGTCCAGTATCATGATGACTACAGAGTCAATTTCCCAGTTAGGAATTCCTGGACCACGCGCCGCACAGTCCCACGCCCCTAAAAATCTTATACTGAGGCTGCTACCGGCCTCAATGCTCCCGAGCTTCGCGGTACTCGTAATAAAATCACCAGCAAAGTACCCTTCCGAATCCCCATTAAAACCATCCCCTCCCGTAATGACATGATTTCCAATCAGATTAGTAAAAGTATAGCCGTTCTCACTGAAAGCGTCAATCGGCACAGTCTGAAATTCATCACCATCAATTGAATACTGCAAAACGGTCCCGTCCCATTCCGGCTCGATGCTGTATCGATGCGTAAAACGCACTGCGATGCCCGCAGTGATAGGAACATCAACTTCCGGGCTCGTTAGGTAATTAGTTGCAGGACCACTATCATCGCCTTCCATTGACCAGGTTCCTGGATCCTCATTATAAAGAGACGGTATCGGAGAGTTCCCTTCCGCCAGTTCAATGAATCCTCCATCATCCTCAACAAAGTCCTCAGACAATAAGATTGAAGGATCAGAGATCGCTTCGACTGTGAATGTATCAATTTCCCAGTTCGGTATTCCCGGTCCCCGGGCACCCTCGTCCCAGGCACCCACGAAACGTATCACAACATTTTCTTCAGCATTAATGCCTCCGAGCTCGACCATGCTGGTGATGAATTCTCTCTGAGAATAACCTTCAGAATCACCATTGAATCCTTCACCACCCTTGAAGACGTGATTACCTTTCAGGTCACTGTAAGTATATCCGTTCACTGTAAAAGCACTATTTGGTATGAACTGAAAGTCGTCACCATCAACGGACACTTCAAGTGCCACCGCGTCCCATTCAGCCTCAATACTGTACCGATGATCAAAAATGACCCGTACTCCCCAGGCCCCTTCCAGTTCAATCTCAGGGCTGGTCAGATAATTAGTCGCAGGACCACTATCATCACCTTCCATTGACCATGTCCCGAGATCCGAAGAATAGACCGCAGGGATAGGGCTATTGCCTGTGACTTCCTGAATGAATGCGCCATCCTCATCTGCGAATTCGGTATAATAAAGTTCATCAGCAACACCATTTGTCGTGAAAAATCCAAGCGCCGTGAAAATGAAAAGGCCCTCAAGCCAAATTACTCGTTTCATTGTTTATTTTATTTAAAGATTAATGCCCCTGGAAATAACTAGGAATTATTACTGCCAAGCAGGCAATTAATGATTCTCAGGAAAAAGAAAAAATAATCAATCCTAAATTGATTTATAACTATCTGAACACCAGATCATTAAGATTTATTGAATAATCACTCAAATCTCAATCAATTGCTTTCCTTAAGAATATCCAAAAGAGCCGCTTCTTTCTCAGCTTGAGATTGAAAGTCTAGGGCCCTGAAATAACGTGCCCGGTCCTTTTCCAGAGTGTTCGGATCCTTGAGAATCTTGGCAATTAGACGGGCAGATTCCTTCGCACGGCTCCGCCAGATAATATCCTTTCCCGAATCTGAGTTCCAATTATCCCCTACCTTTTCAAGCCATGAGGACAAGCACGAATCCCAGTCACCGGAAGCCGCGATGCCAAGCGCTTCCAAGGACCACCGGTCCCCGGCCTCATGCTGCATTGCCAAAGATGCCCATAATTTTGCTTTTTCAGGTCCTCTTAAATGCGCAAGGGAAACAGCACATTCACGTCTGACCTTAGCTGATGGATCAGATGCCATTTTTTCAATAACACTTATCAGTGGAGTTCCTGTCTGCCTGGCCAGACGAAGTGCAAGGATCCTGATGTCCGGATCCTTGTCTTGGGAAGCCAGATCCACATAATGCGCTGAACGACCGTGGTTCTTTCCCATCAACCATAAAGCCCGGGCCCTGTGCCTTGGGTTCTTTGAAAGAAACATCTTCATGAGTTCCTTTTCCGCTTCTGGGCCCATTTTATGTAACGCGTTCCATGCTCTATAACGGACACAATAATTTGGATTCTTAAGAGCATTAACAGATTCCTTGGCCGAACCGTATCCGAGCTTTGGCTGATCGTACCGTGATCCCTTAGGAGCGATCCTGTAAAGTCGGCCCCGCGAAATGTCCCGCTGTGCTAATCCACCAATGATTGGATCGTACCAGTCGCTAATAAATATGGATCCGTCAGGAGCCACAGCAACGTCGACTGGCCTGAAGGATCGGTCCTTCAGGCTCTTCATTATTTCAATTGAATCTGCCTGATAACCGGCACCATGGTCCCTGACCGGATACGCTCTCACGACGTTGACACCGGACTCACAATGGATGAGCTGATCCCAGTATTTTTGGGGAAGGAGCCGTCCCTCATAAACTGTAATACCTGTCGGCGCTCCGGCCCCTGTCTGCAAAACGTTCGGGACCACCCCAGGATCATTTAAGTGCCAGTGAGCCAGAGAAACATCCTTATGCATGCCTGACCTTTTCTTGCGCCACCCTTCTCCGGTCATCTCATCCAAATAACCAAAGTTCCCTCCTTCCATAATGAAATTGATGCGGGTAGCACGGTTCCCGTCATCATCATTGTCTGACTGCCAAAGTGAACCGAAAGAATCTACAGTGACCTCATAATTATTGCGGAAATTGTGGCCCAGTATCTCAAGGTTTTTCCCATCAAGATCACAACGGAAAACCATCCCTCCCCAAAAAGGTTTGCCCTTGTCCTCGACGCGCCTTCCATGAATGTCCTCCAGTATCTGACCCTTATCAGTCTTTAAGTTTTTGCCCGTGTTTCCGAAATTCCAATACATCTTTCCGTCAGGACCATAGACGAGTGAATGATAGGAGTGGTCATATACAGGGCGCCCGTCACCGGAAAAAAGAAGCTCTTTGCGGTCGGCCCGACCATCATCATCGTCATCAAAGAAGACCCATATGTTCGGTGTCACTGAAACAATGACCCGGTCACTCAATACACAAAGACCCATCGCGGCATTCACTTCCGGCCCCTGATAAAAAGTATCATAAGAATCCATCTTCCCGTCCCCGTCCTTGTCTTCCATGATGATGACCTTATCTCCTTCTGGCCTCTTTCCCTGGTTCGGCCCATAATTGACCACTTCGCAGGCCCATACTCTTCCAAGATGATCGACATCAATATTGCTGAGACTCAATATTTCAGGCTCTGAAGCGGACAAGATAAGTTCTAGTCCTTCATCCATCTTAAAGGTGTCCTCAGCTGAAATGATAGGGACGAGGAGAATATTTAACGAAATGAAATATTTGGCTATTTTTTCAGCAATGATAGTCATGATCTAAAATCTTGAAACACTTATACTATGAATAACCTATAAGCTCAATTCGCATTGAACAGCATCCCTTATCTGCTAAATTAAGACACCTCTTAACTTAAATTCCCTCTCGAAAATGATTCGGCCCCTCTCAGTAGCGGTATCAATTACCCTCATTTTCCTAACCTTGATTGACTCTCATTGTTCGCCGGACTCTGTCGTGGTTTTCAATGAGGTCCATTACAATCCTGCCGGACCCGAAGAGA
>JABSSR010000507.1 GCA_013213965.1 Verrucomicrobiales bacterium
CGCTTGATGCCGCGGTAACTGACGATGTTGCAAACCGGGTAGATGCCGGTGATGCTTCGCACCTTTTCCGTGTCCTGCTACGACACTTGGTGTTTTAGCTTTGGGAAGTTAATTCTTGGGCTCGTTTTCTTTAGAACCTATTAGCTTTTTAAACTCCTGAAGCGGCGGATCAGGACCAAGATACTTTGTGCCTCCTTTATAACTATGCGCCAAGATCAGGCCCCGATCATCAAGCACGGCCAGACAGGGCACGCCCCGGCCTGATACTTCTTTGAGAAACTTTAAAGTTGTCAAATCTTCGAAGCGGATAGCAGGCCAGGGCATTTTTTGTTCCATCATGTAGCCGAGCATTTCTTTTGCCGTGTCATCGCGACTCACAAAAATGACTTCAAAATTCGCCCCTTCTTTTTTTGCTTTTGTGTAAAACTTGATCAACTCAGGAGTGAATTTACGGCAGTTCGGACTCCAATTCGCAGAATAATAAAAAAGGAAATGATCAATGGCCTTTTCCGGGTCAAGGGAATGGCGCTTAAAAGAATCCTTATCAACGGACACAAGCTTGCCGGCTAATGCTTCAGCGATGATCACGGTTCCCGGTAGCCTCGGACCCTTCCTTTCAGTCTGAGCAATAGAATTTCCGATCACTGCGAGCAGAATGATAATGGTTGTTATTACCGCTTTATTCATATGTAGAAGCTTTAATTATATTTAAATTCATTCTAGAGGTCTAACCTTTTCCATTCTGTGGCTCTTGATATGAATCACGGACAAGAAAATAAAAAACAGCACCGAGCAAGACTGTGCCTAAACCCCACAGCGATTCTATGGGCCGGGTTTCTATCAATCGCCACTCCACATAAATGGCCATGCATAAAAATAAAATTGGGGTCAAAGGATAGCCGAGACAGCGATAGGGTCGATCCAGATCAGGTCTCTTAAGTCTTAACCAGATGACCCCGGCAACTGCAGCAGAAAGTGACAGGTTTAACACAAATTCCAAATAGATGATGATTTGGTCAGGATCGACGCTTAGGAGCATAACGAACGCGATGCAGGACTGAAACAGCACTGAATTTACAGGAATTTTGTTCTTATTGGTCTTAGCAAAAAAACGCAATTTGCCATAGTCCTGGCCAATCATTTGCGTCACACGGGGCCCGGCCCAAGTCATTGCGCTGACGGCAGAAATTAATCCGAACGCGATGAGTCCACCGATGAGGTTCCCGCCTGACTGACCGAAAATGTACCTTGCCGCAATGAGTCCGACCTCTTCCTTACCAACCATTTCGCTTTTCGGTGTACTGACGATAAATGCAATATTGATAAGCAAGTAAAGAAGCAGAACTGAAACGGTACCGATAAGTAATGCTCTGGGTATGTTCTTGGACGGATTTTTGATCTCACCTGCTACGTAAGTTGCCGCGTTCCAGCCAGCAAATGCATAATTTACGTAGAACAAGGCGACTGCGAAACCAGAGCTCAGAATGATATTTTTTTCTACTTGATAAGGACCAGGAGAAAAGTCCCAGGAGCCCGCATCGCCCATTGCAATACCACACACTGCAAGAAGAAGAACCAGACCAAATTTGAGAGCTGTCATAATGATCTGGAATGCACCGCCCACTTTTAGCTTCAGAAGATGAACTGAGGTCACTGTGACAAGCATTATGACGGCAGGAATTTTGCCTGTTTCATCACCGATCCCTGTCGACTCCACAAAGTAAATTCCAAAAATCCCACAAGCGGCGGCGATCGGTGCCGCGAACCCAACAGTCACTGAAATCCATCCTGCCAGAAAACCTGCACCAGGATGATAAATCGATGACAGGAGATGATATTCTCCTCCGCATCGCGGCTTACTGGCTACTAGTTCCCCATAGCATAGGGCTCCGCAAATGGCATAGATTCCACCAATGACCCAAAGAAGCAGGATAGAAAAATTGCTTGAGATATCAGTGAGTTGATAACCCAGGCTGGTAAAGACCCCGATCCCAACCATATTTCCAATCACAATGGCTGCCGCGGCAGGCCAGCCTGGGGCTTCCCCTGAAACTTCATTTGGAATGGTATTTGCCATATTTGCTGGTCCGCGAATCTAAACTAGTACTGAGGGTGCAACGAAGTTTTTACCAAAAGTTATGTGGATTACTCTCGCATCATTGATTTAAAGAGCCTTATCTTAGGGTATGATGATGCGGATAATTACATTTTTCATTATTAATTTGGTTTTTCTCTCAATTTCTGGATTAGCAGAAAACGCTGAACACTGGCCCCGGCTAAGAGGACCTCAGGCCAATGGATTACCAATTAAACAGAACCAAAAAGACTTACCCGTTAAATGGTCAAAGACGGAGAATGTTTTATGGAAAAGAGCAGTGCCCGGAATGGGCTGGTCATCGCCCGTGATCTGGGAGGACAAGGTATTTGTCACTAGTGTCGTCAATGATAAGGCCGAGGAAAACGTGAAGCCCAGGGCCGGACTTTACCTGGGACGGGGACGTCGAGGCATACCATCCGGAAAGCATCACTGGATGGTTTATTGTATTAATCTGCAGACTGGAAAGGTTCTATGGAAAAATGAAGCGCACACCGGTACCCCCCCCGTCGGCCGTCACCCAAAGAGCACCTATGCTGCCGAGACGCCTGTCACTGATGGCAAAAGGCTGTACGTCCTCTTTGGGGACCTTGGTCTCTGGTGCTATGACCTCAATGGTAAAATTTTATGGAAACATAAAATAACCCCTAAAAAAACCATGTTTGATTATGGTGCTGCAGCCTCACCTGTTGTTCATAAGAACCAAGTCTTTTATGTCTATGATAATCATGAGCAATCCTACATTGCATCATTGGATGCAGAAAAGGGTACGGAAAATTGGCGAGTGATGAGGAAAGAAAAAAGTACCTGGGCAACGCCTCTGATTTGGCAGACAAAGGACCGGACCGAGATCGTTGTTCCAGGTAAGAAAAAAATTCTTTCCTATGGTCTGGACGGAAAACCACTTTGGGAGCTCTCAGGCAGGATGTCCAATCTGGTCATTCCTTCACCCTTTGTGATTGATGGCCTTCTATATGTGACTTCAGGCTACTTCGCGGATCCTCACCGGCCCGTCTACGCGATCAGGCCCGGCGCTTCTGGAGACATCTCCCTCAAAGAGGATCAGAACTCTAACGATTTCATTCAGTGGTACCAGCCAAAGGGCGGCCCGTATAACACGACTCCCGTCGTATACAATGATATCTATTACCTGCTCCTCGATCAGGGCATGATATCCACTTATGATGCTAAGACCGGCACCAAATTTTATGACCGTGTACGCTTTCCAAGAGGAGCTTCATTCACTTCGTCTCCCTGGGCCTATAAGGATAAAGTTTTTTGCCTTGCTGAAAATGGAAAGACCTATGTTTTGAAGGCCGGGAAGGAATTTGAGATCATGCACGTGAATGACCTTGATGATTTATGCATGGCCTGCCCGGCAATGAGTGATGGGAAACTTTTAATTCGTACGCAGGGCACGGTTTACTGCATTTCTGGGCAGAAATAATAGGTCCGAAGGCCACTACATTAGCCGGGGTATGAACACATTAAGGGCATTAATCATACTTTATTTAGTCATTTTCCTTGATCATGGGCAGTCTGCAGACGCGGAGAATAATAGACCCAATATTGTGATTCTTGTTGCTGATGATTTGGGCTGGGCCGACGTCGGTTATCACGGTTCATCGATAAGGACTCCGAACATTGACCGGCTCCAGAGCCGGGGCGTGGAGCTGGATTTTCACTATGTGGCTCCTATGTGTACTCCGACCAGAACAGCGCTTTTGACCGGACGTTACTGGTCACGATTTGGTAATACAAAGCCCAGCAACGAGCGGGTCCTTCCATGGGACACTATGACATTGGCAAAGGCACTCAAGGGTGCCGGTTATCGGACCGCTATCAGTGGAAAGTGGCATCTGGGCTCGAAACCTGAATGGGGCCCCCGCAAATTTGGTTTTGATCAGTCCTACGGATCATTGGCAGGTGGAATTAATCCATGGAATCACCTCTATAAGCATGGTCCATACACAAGGACCTGGCACAGGAATGACAAACTCATTGAGGAAGAGGGGCACGTGACGGATCTCCTGACCAGCGAAGCGGTCCGTTTTATAAAAGAGAAAAAGAAAGATCCTTTTTTTCTGTACGTGCCATTCACTGCCGTCCATACCCCATTTGATGAACCGTCCA
>JABSSR010000508.1 GCA_013213965.1 Verrucomicrobiales bacterium
AAGCAGCAGCAGAATGGGCTCTCGAACTTCCTGAATCCGACAATATCCGTCGCCACGCAGTTGAAAGAGTCGCCGGAAGATGGCTCAGGTCCGACAGTCTGACCGCAAGCGAATGGATTGCCGACATGCCTGCAGGAGAGGCCCGGGACGCCGCGGCCGGAGAACTAGTGAGGAACATATCAGGCAGCGATCCTGCTTCAGCATTTTCATGGGCCAATAGCATCGGGGACGATGGGTACCAGACACATTTGATGGGAGAAGTGATTGAAAGGTGGCACGAGACTGATCCCAATGCGGCGCGATCTGCACTTCAGGCCACTGATCTGAGTGCCAGACAACGTGAAAAATTCAAGGACATACTCGGAACATCACCCCCTGTCCCGGAACCTTCGAAAAGCCCTAAGCCAAACTAAAGATCTAGTAGTATATGAAAAATTTATCAGTACTACTGTCTCTATTATTTATTTTTGCTGGTTGTGAAAAGGAAAATGCCACTACAGACAATACAAGACCGGCTCAAGAAGAAGACATCACTGATATAGTTGATGCAGAACAAGCCGACCCCAACCGGCCAAGACCCTTACCACCTAAGGGAGCAGTTAATGTTAATAACTTAATTACAGATCCGGAAGGCTTGTTCTGCTCCAAAGATTCAGAAATACCTTTTAGTGGAAAAATCTATGCTGAATATCCAAGCGGCCATCTAAGTGCTGAAGGCACTCTCAAGGAAGGAAAATATGATGGACTATGGTTCATGTGGCATGAAAACGGACAAAAACAATCTGAAGAAAATTTCAAGGAAGGAAAAACCATTTCCGTGAAGCATTGGAACAAAAGAGGTGAACCCATTGAAAAGTCATAGGGTCCCAAAAAATGTTCAATACAATTCCAAGAACATTCTTACGAGAATATTTAATAGTTTACGCAATACTGCTGAGCCTTGTCTTGACAACAATTCAACAGGCAGAGGCTATCATCATTCGTGACGACCGCGATGATACCGACTACATCGTAAAGGATGCCGACTATCCAGCACTAGTCGACCTCATTGAAAAGGGAGACTGTATAGGCACACTCGTGCACGAATCTTTTCTTCTGACCGTCGCCCACTGCGCAGCGGACATGGATGAAGGGGATCCTCTGGTCATTAACAAAACCCCCAATTCCGTTTCCAAGATTATCCTGCACCCTAAATGGAAAAAAAGACGCGATGAATATGATATTGCCTTATTACGTCTGAAGAAACCTGTAAAAAACGTTACTCCCCTCCCCATATATCGGGGAAGTGATGAGGTCGGAAATTCCATCACATTGGTCGGCCGCGGGGTCACCGCAAACGGGTTAAGAGGTGAACGTGGTGCTAAAAATGATGGTAAACTTCGAAAATGCACAAACATCGTGACCAAGGTCGATGACCACTTTATTGAAATATTATTTGAACGTCCTGGAGAAGATGGCATCACCGAGATAGAGGGTGTCGGGGCCGCAGGCGATAGCGGTTGCCCTGCCTTCATGCGTATCGACAGTGTCCGTTACATTGCAGGACTTAATTCATGGGGCGATGGCCCAAAAGGAATTAAGGTCGGACAATACGGTGCTTATGACTACCAGACACGAGTTTCCCGTTATCTTGAGTGGCTAGATAGTGTAGTTAAATTTCCCGACCCTCCATCCAAAAAGACTGGAGCACTAGTCCCAAGCATACGCACTACTCATCTTCCTTCAGGTTCTATGGATCAACTCCTTCTTAGCTTCTCCGCTGAAAACGGCAAGTCCTACGCCATCGAAAAATCTAGTAATTTATTGATTTGGGAAGTCCTCGAATCAGGCATTACAGGCAAAGATTCTAGAATTGAAAAGAGTTATCCCGCGGCAGGGGGCAGAGGATTCCTTCGAATTCTGGAAGAATGATTGGGCCAATACGCAATTGCGATGGTAAGAAAAAAATCATATAAGGGAATTAAAACAGTATCTTACGTACAAATTTTATGTTTTCTCTTAGGGGCCATATTAAGGGTCCTTGGCGGCTTGTCCGTCCTCTATCTCGTCTTTATTATAATAGCTACCCTATCAACTGGAGAATATCTGTGGGGATTTGGCCGGATCTTTCTCTGTCTAATTTTTATGGGACTTATGCTAAGAATAGCAGGTGTG
>JABSSR010000509.1 GCA_013213965.1 Verrucomicrobiales bacterium
CAAAGCCTGTTCCTTGCCAAATCCTCAAGTCCACACTCCATTGCGGCACAATCAGAACATCATCTGCCCCTTCTCTTCTCGTTATGGAAAGGGTTCCATTGGTAACATTAAAATCAGGACCCGCTTCAATGGCGTATCGGATGAGATCCTCACCATTATGATTCTGTCCGCTCTCAAATCCTGGGCTACCGCCATCAGATCCGGACGCTCTCCAACTCTCTGGCTCCGAATGATCAGGCTCACTCAAGGGATCCATAAGAACCAGGCTCGGCCCTTGCCCGTCAGGACTCTCTGGCCAAGGTGATTTATCATCATATTTAAAACTCTGAATCTCGACCCCCTCCGAATCAACAAGAGTTACTCTTTCACCACCATTATTTAAATTACCAGCAAACTGGCCCACCACTTTAAGATCAGGCCAATCAACACGAAGCGCGTCAGGATCCGAAGCGATGACAGCTCTATTCCCCGGACCAAGGGTGAAATCTACCGGGAACTCAAAACTGATCCCGTTATTGAATTTCACCGCGGTCAGATTAATCTCTTCAGTCGGAGAAATATTCATTACCTCAATGAACTCATCACCCCCATTTTCCAATGAAGGATGATACATAATTTCAGAGATAACAAGATTCTGAGCCGTTGGCCTGGATCCAATAATGAAGGTCGCCTCATTAATTGGTGACCACTCATTACCATCAAGTGCACGTGCACGGACTACTGTTGTCCTGTCCATCGAAATGGTATCAGCAGCTTCCAGTGAGTCCCCTGCAAGTTCCGGAATGATAAGAAAATCAGAACTCCCGGAACTATTATTGAGGGCATGAATTGCCAGGACATTAGACCCCTTCAAGAGCAGATCCTTATGGGCTGTAATATCAATATCTTCAAAAGTCATGGCTTCATCATCAGTAGGTGATGCCGTTGCCGATGAATTCCATGACAACTGGCCCGGAGCATTCCGGTCAGCGACCCTGACTCCGTTCAGATAAACCACAAACCCGTCATCAGACTTCATCCGAAGATAAAGGCTTATAAAATTTGCAGGCTCCACAACCTCAAAAGGAATCCGGACATAAGCAGAGGGATTGATGCCACGCATCTCATCATAAAGGTCCAGAGAAATCAGGTCCCGGTACCTAGTTCCCCTGTCATAACCGACACCGGAAGTTCCTGCGATCCATTCCGAATCATCATAATCAGGTAAGAACCAGTTCTCGCTCTCAGACCCGTCCAGCGGCACATTGGCACGCAATGCTGCGCCCGTCTCTATGAGTGAGAGTATCGTACGCCCTCCGGAAACCATGACCGCGTCAGGATTGACTGCCCCTCCAACGTGCCTGGGATCGGATCCGTCCGTGGTATAATAAACAACACTTTCGGAATCAAATTTTAGCTTAAAGTCGGAACTCACCACACCACCACGTTTATTAAATTCGGGGGCAAGTGTGTCAGGATAAAGGTTATGACTTCGCAGTTGCGAAAAGAGCACTGACTGTCGTTTTGGGAAATAATTATTAACCATCCTCTGGTCCATTAAATCCCAGTTGTCCTGCACTGTTCGGAGTCTTGATCCTCTCGCGTCACCCCAACGCGCTGACTCAGCAAAGAGAGCCGGGCGGACCAACTCAGCCAGTTCATTCCAGCGCTTGATATTGTTCTCGATCATCATTGCCCCGTCATGATTGAAATGCTTATAGACGCGGTCCGCAAAACGGATCCGGTACTCAGCATTCCGACGTATCGGGATTTCTATTTCCCCGGGTGACTCGGTCCACCAATTATGACCAGGACTGCTCTGGACCTTGTTACCGGAGTTCGGGTTCGCGGCACCTAACGCAATATCATTATCCCAAGTGAAAAATTGAAAGCCGGTCGTGCGGCCCTCGACCCGGTCCCTAATCACGTAATAATTTCCGGGCCAATCAACCTGTGCATGATAATAACCGTTAATCGAGTAATCGATCAGGTTATCCACATCAAGGAGTACCGGGAACTGAGGATTAAGTGAACCGTCAGGGTTCCTTCCCTGAACTCGCTGATAACTCTGATGGCTCGTCAGCCCTGACCTTGCGGCAGAGAGTAACTGGTCCCAGATCCGAATCGATCCCGCAATCGAGCGGTCCGGACAACAGAACTTGACCACATCATAATCGGTTCGATCACCCCCAAGATGAGTCTCGGAAAAATCATCATCGGGACGCTCGGTCGGATTATAAAGACCCCAATACATACCGTTCAGATACACATGCGCAAACGTGCCACGGACCGCGGGCTGACCCATGGCCTTTTGAGATCTCTTGGCCCACTCATCACCTATATATAAGGCAGTCCCGAACCCCTGGTATTCAGTGACCCAGGCATCACGAATATTGCCCCGTAAAGTAATGGTGTTAAACTCGTCCGGACCCTCAGATCCGAGTATAGGGTATTCCATCTTGCTGTCCCCGTACTCTTTCTTGAACAATAAACGCATATTCAGTTTTGTCGTCGTGCTGAGGTTACGCGATGTGAAGCCCATGATACGGAGCCCGGCATTGGTCTGGTAATCCTCACTACCTTCACCATTAATAATTTCCACAGACACTGGCCGTTCCCACTGGGCTCCACGTCCACTAGGATTCTGATAAATGCCACTCCTCCGGTCAAAGATATTATCCTTGTCAGTAACGATGGAGATGGTCGTAATTGATTTAAGTGATTCGGCGATGGCTGACTTCGCTTCGGATAAAGAATAATTGGCATTACCGGCAGCGCGGCGAAAATCAACAGGATCATTATCCATCCCATAGTCAGCACTGACACCTCCCCAACTAGATGGATATCCCACAGGGCTGTTCGTCTGGACTGCGACCTTTTCCGGAAACAAATAAGTCTGCGTATCCACGTTGGTCGATGTGAACTTATCCTTATATGCTATGGCCCGGAGAATGGTCGTGTCATTAATATTAATGGGTCCATCATAAATTCTCCCTTTCGATTCACTGGGTTCAGACCCGTCCAATGTGTATCTGATCTGGGCCCCTTCAGTCTCGGTACTAATTTCAAGATCGAATGGGCTATCATGAAAGCCCCTCTTGACACTGAATTTGGTGTCACGGACCAGACCATCGATAAGTTTTCCGTTAAGGCTCCCTGGACTAGGGACCAGGAAGAAACCGTTCTGGGGAGAATTGAGATCAGTTTTTTTTGCTGTGAGTTCAGGGGAAATAAGAAAATCCGAACTGGTCCGTGAAGCGTTCATCCCATGAATTGCTAGAATGTTTTGTCCCTCGATTAATGGACCTGATACCGGATAGTCAAAAAATGTGATCGCATCATTCTCATCGGAACGGTTCGAAGTCGCTTCTGAATTCCATTGAGGGTTTTCAGGAGCACTCATTGATTTAATTTCTGTCCCGTTCAGATACGCAATGAAACCGTCCTCCCATTTCATTCGTAAGATTAAATTACTCAATCCGCTCAGATCATTAATGGTAAATGGCACCCTAATATAGGCCGAAGCGTTCACCCCACGCATAGCTTCCATCAGGTCACCTCCTTCACCGATATGAGGAATATATTTAACGGACCTATCATATCCAATGCCCGTCTTGGCCAAGGCCCAGGAAGAATCATCAAATGAATTCTCCGTCCATCCTTCGATTGCTCCTTCCGGAACAATCCATCTTGCACTGTCTCCGGATGTTAAAAATTTTACATCCTCAGGATCTCCGTATCCGCTCCCATAAGAAACATCTTCAAATTGCTTAGAATAATTTTTAAATTCACTGGCAACAGTGACTCCGTCCGGTTCAACTAATGCAAGGTATCCGTCCTCGGACGAATTGATCTTGAAATTTGTATGTACCTCATCGAGGGGGCCGTTACGGTCCTTACCCGAAGCGAAGACCACAACATATCCGTCATTATTAAATGGCGTTTTCTGGAAAGTCCACTTGGTCAGATCCTCAGGATCATCGGTTAGGTGATAACCTTCCAGGTCCCCGGATCCTCCTGAAACGTTCCATATTTCTATCCAGTCCGATGAATCCCCATCCTCATCCTTAAGGCCCGAGGAATTTGAGGCCATGAACTCGGATATGACCGGGTCCACTGCCCTCAAATCAGAGCAGAAGGCCAGAAAAAAAATGGCCCAGATAAATGAATTGAGGAGTTTCATGGGGAAGGGAAGTAATTACCCAATAGTATCCTACGAATTTCAGTCCAAGGCAAGGAACGTTCCTTTATTGTATCTCCTTCATTACAACAAGGGATCCTGCCCGCACAGGCGATCGGCTCTTGGTAATTTTCCCTGAAGGCCAACGGACCCTGATAGATTGTACAGAGTCAGTGGAACCAATGCCAATTGTCATCGTCGCACTGTTCTGGGCAGCGTACCCTTCACCCAGGTTCCTGACCCTTTTTATTAACCGGTCACCTGAGATTACTTCAATAATTGCTCCTACCCCGTCCCTATTACTAAACTCGTTAGTGGGCTCTTTCCCCCCTGCCCCACCGATGAGAAGAACCTTTATATGATTGGATTTTTTCATTTCACCGATCCTGTTCCTGTAAAGGCTCAGGAGCGGGGCATTGGCATTGACTAGGGCAATGTCAGTCCAGCCGTCCCGGTCATAATCAAGGGCCGCCCATGTCCTCCCGTCCGCAACATCATCCGCGCCGGACACCCCTGAAAGATCAGCAAAAGTATTTCCTGACACGTTAAGGTAAAACTTGTTCCTTTCATAACCACTGTACGAGTGCCGGTGATAATCCGGCCCATAATAGTAAGTGAGACGTTCTTGGGATGGCTTTAATTTTCCTGTCCTCGGATCCGTTCCCCATGACTTATTGTTTCGAAATTCATTAGGGAGGGACTGATCGGAGCGCACGACCGCACGCCAAAGACAACTTCACAAGTCGCCCCCATTGTCCTGACCCGGGGGAGGAGTATAAAATCCACTGCAAACATAAAGGTCAAGGAAACCGTCATTATCAAAGTCCGTAAACATTCCACCCCATGACCAGCCAGCGAGATGGACAGGGACAGGCTTCCCGTCAGCACCTGATAAACGCTTCATACCCTCTTCACCGTCGTTCCTATAAAGAAAATTACCATAAGCCACTGCCGACATACGGTGGTCAAGTCCGGGAACCTGTGCAGTGATCCGCCGCCCGGCCTTCGAAAACATATTGGAAACGTACAGGTCCTGGTCCCCGTCCCCGTCATAGTCAGCCCATGAAGCCTGAAAACTGTTATGATAACCGGCCAGAGCGACAGATCCCGGAGCAATCTCAAAATGACCCCCGCGGTTAACAAGAAGAACGTTCGGAGGACCGATCTGATTCAGGTAAGTGTGGTCATTTGCTTTTCTTTTCACTACTTCCTGGGCCTGTTCCGGTGAAAGGAACTTCCTGGCCCATTGCGGAGCATTGCCCTTGTCCTGGAGTCTGGTATTCAGGTCCAGGGGACTATAAGTGCAGATATATATATCGAGGAGTCCATCATTATTGTAATCCGCAGCGGAGGCGGAAGTGACGAGCCACGGAAGATTTCCGTTGGATAATGGCCCCTTATGGGCACGAAAAATTCCCCCGTCATTAACCATATAAAGGGACCTCTCAAGGGACCGACCAAGAAACAGATCAGGGTCCCCGTCATTATCAAAATCCGCAAAGAGCGCGACCGTGTTTCTGCCGCTAATATCAAGACCATAGCGCGCAGCACATTCCTCAAAGGTTCCGTCCCCCTTATTTCGAAGTAACTGGTTCTTGCCCCACCTCACACATATGTAGATGTCATCATAACCGTTCCCGTCAATGTCCACGATGGAGACCGAAGGATGCGTATTGATCGAGTCCGGATAGAACCGTGTATCAGTGTACCTGGGTATGTTCGTTGGCTTCTTCCCACCAAAATAATTATCAATGAGGATCTTCCAGTGCATTGATGTCCGGGCACGGGCAAGGGACGCCGGATCAGGAAGGGCCTCATCTAGGACTTCCTCAAAGAATTTATTAGATGACCTCTGCTCACTGAGACTTTCAACTCTCCATGAGTTAATTTTCCATGAACTGCCGGCCCTCTTCCAACTGACTCCGTTCAATGAACTGATCGAGGACTGGTCATTGGTCCCGGAAAAAGAAACTCTGGTGATAAAAACATCGCTACCATCACCAATGAACTTACCGGACACCAGGGCAAACTTAATGTCCTTGAGTTTTAATTCACTCACGGGCCCGGTTATTTTCGCAATGGTTGGTTTTCCTGGAACCGGTTCACTCTCACCTGATTGTCCGTTCCAGAATGTCTCGACTACTCCCATTTCAGGATATTCCTTCTTCTGCTCAGGATCCGGATTAACACCAATGAAATGACAATCCTCAGTGAAAAGAGCATCATTAAAACTCTTCAATCTGGGTGTCAGCTCCAGTATTAACTCCTCAGAGGCAACTAATGAAGAAACAGTCTCAGGGTCAGCCGAACTTTTTCCACCAC
>JABSSR010000051.1 GCA_013213965.1 Verrucomicrobiales bacterium
AAGGGTCCGGTTCCTCAAAAACAATCTGAAAGAAGACCAAAGATCAGGTTCGGTCAGTTTCTATCTGGAAGGAAAAACATGCAACCTTGACGCGATCGGTGCAAAACTGACTCTCATCATGGGACCTAGAAAAATGACGCATGTCCTGAGAGCTGGCGGCGGTTTCCTCAGCCAATCCAGCAAGCGGATACTTTTCGGGATGGGAAAAAATGATTCTGAAAAGGGAACTCTCGAAGTGTCCTGGCCGGGAGGAGGAAAAGAAACTTTTGAGGGGATCATTCCAGGCTCAGTGTACCGAATCGTGCAGGGCTCAGGAAAGGCACAGGAAAAAACAAAGAAGGAACGCAAAATTAATCTTCCCGAATCAAGGCCCGAACCACAGAGTCAAACTGAGCGAGCGAGAATCATTCTGACCCAAAGAGTCAAGGCACCACTAATAGAATATGTTGATTTTAAGGGTCAATTAAAACGATATCAGCCGGAAAAGAATGGTGAATCACCTACTCTGATCAATCTCTGGGCAAGCTGGTGCGCACCGTGCATGGCAGAATTATCTGATTTTAAAAAACATTTTAGCCAGATCCAATCCAAGAACTTACAAATCATTGCACTGACTACCGAATTCATCACTGAGGATGGATCTGAACCGGATCTTACAAAAGCCAAAGAACTCATCAAAAAAAATAATTATCCGTTCAAGGTCGGCGTCACGGATGCGAAGAGCCTGCGACTTCTTACCGTATTACATCATCAAATATTTTCCCGGGAACGCCCACTGCCCCTGCCTTCGAGTTTTCTTTTTGATAAACATGGTCAACTAGCAATCATCTACAGGGGCCCAATCAGCTCCGATCAACTAATCGAAGATATAAATTTATTGAACGCTTCACCGAGAGCAGTTTCTCAAGCCTCCTTCCCCTTCAAAAGCAACGACGGATCGGAACTCTTTAAGATCGGAACACTGGACTTTGCTAAGGCCTATCAGGAAGGCGGTTACTTTCAAGAGGCCCGACTCGAAGCTCAAAAATTAACCAGTGAAGTAACAAATGAAAAAGATAATTCAAGCCCAATCGATAAGGCCAAGGCCTGGATCTTCATTGCAGCTCTGGAACAGAGTCAGAGGAACTGGAAAGTAGCAGCCGAAGCGTATCAGGAAGCTATTAATCTTTTACCCAATCAACCATTACTGAAAATTCAATCCGGTGTCGTACTATGGATGGCAGAGGACCATGAAGCTGCAAATGCTGCTTTCAAAGAAACAGCCGCAGCCGGATCCAATAATCCCGTAACATTGGATACTCTTGGTAAGGCCCACCAACAGATTGACAGAGAAAAAGAAGCCATTGATTTCTTCAATGCCGCAATTGCCCTCAAACCTGAACACATTCCATACCAGATCAATCTTGCCATTGCTCATCAGAGAAATAATGAGCCCTCAGAAGCAGTTAAAATTTATCGCAGAATCATTGCAAAAAATAACCTCGCTCTTAATGCCAAAAATAATCTTGCCTGGATACTCGCGACAGACCCTGATGACATGGTAAGGGATGCAAAATCCGCCCTACAATTATCCGAGGAATTGAATCAACAAACGGGTAATAAGAACTTTGCAACTTTGGATACATTGGCCGCAGCCCAGGCAGAAAATGGTCAATTTGCTGAAGCCGTTATAACAATTAATAGAGCAATCAAAAGCGCACGAGCTGCAGGAAAGCTTCAAATCGTTGATAAACTCCTGCAAAAAGCAGGCATTTACGGCTCAAAGACTCCCTACAGAAGTAACAGAAAATAGGGTTTTTTCTTTACCTGAGGCCATCTGATCTGGCTTAATTGGTATCAACCTTAACTTCCACAATAATGAAAACTCTTCATCTTCTGCTCTTTATTTTACTGGTGACCTTCACCGGTACCCATATTTGTAATGCCTTCGAAATCATCGAGGGAGAGATAAAAGAAATTACCGGACCCGACGATCTTAACCTGGATCCTGCAAATGCCATCATCGCGGTGGACGTTTACGGAAACGCCGACTCCATAATTAATGGTGTTGAATTCTATACGGACCGGGCCGGGTTAGGCGAACAAACGGTCGGAGAAGGAATGGTCGAAAAGGACGGGGTCAGCGTAACGTCCGCATCCACTCATACGATCGACAACTGGTCAAATGGTGGAGCAGGCCCATCATTCACTGGCGATGATGCGGATTCAGTCGCTAATCTCAGCGAGGTCATGCGTGACATTCGCTGGTCAGCTGCTCCCAGCCCCGTGACCATTGATATCGCCGGACTCAATGCCGGCACTATCTATAACGTGCAATTACTTTTCAATGAAGGAGCGGACCGGAACCGAGGCTGGGACATTACCGTGAACGATGAATTAGTGGTCGATAATATCACGTCCGAAGGCGGT
>JABSSR010000510.1 GCA_013213965.1 Verrucomicrobiales bacterium
ATGACTCTGATCTTGTATACAAAATGGATTTCTTTGTTGTTGCTGATTTATGATTGGGCATGTTCTCGCTGGACTGTTTAATTACAATGAGCTGGTTAGCCTTGATGTTGCTAAAAGTTTGAATTGAGCCGTTCCGCCACTCGACAACTAATTGATCAATTTGATCATAGTCACCTAGGCCAAAATAAAGCATAGGCTCATTGGAGGATAGCCAGCCTCGGACGGGGTTCATTTCTTTGATTTGAATCAATTCACCGGTAATTACTTTTACCTTGGATCCGATCGCGTGGGAGTTCTTTCCGTTACCGTTAAGTGAAATGGAAACGCGATTAGAATCTGAATTGTTACGGTACATGGTGGCGGGACTGTCTGCGTTGTTTATGATTAGGTCAGGATCACCATCACCATCAAAGTCCGCTGTCGCAGCACCGAAAGAAACTCCGTTGTGATTAAGGCCCCAATCTTCTGCGGACGGTCTAAATTGCAAATTACCCAGATTTTTAAATGCTAAATTATGTTCTTTTCTCATTGGTTGAGATGACCAAAAATCTCTCCATTCATTGCTGCCGCCCTTGTATTTCTTATCAGCCATTGAGGAAATGTCTGAGTTCATGCTGTCTCTTAAGACGCCGTTAGTTACGAAAAGGTCCAATCTGCCATCACCATCAAAATCCTCCAGTCGAGGACTCCATGACCAGTCAGTGCTGGCAATTCCCAGCAATTGTGCAGCTTCGAGCATCTTATTGGTTCCAGTATTAAGATACATTGAATTGCGCATGTATTGCCTGGGCTGAGCGAATTCTAGGAACCAGCCCATATTGTCCATGTTACCCATCATGACTTTTTCTCTGTAATGGCTAGTTGCTGCCATATCAGTAGCAAAAAAATCAATCAATCCATCATTATTGATATCACCGGTATCGCTTCCCATAGAAAACCACGGTGTATGAGGTACGGTCACATTGATAGCGTCAGAGAACGATCCGGTCCCATCATTTTGGTATAGCATGTCTGGCCCCAAGTAATCATTCGAAACGTAGATGTCTGGGTCATTGTCAGAATCATAATCCCACCACGTAGCACTCAATGAAAAGTAGTTGCCTCTTATCCCTGATTGGTCGGTAAAGTTAACGAACTTTCCATTGTCGTTCTTGTATATTAAGTCAGCCTGCCCCGATTCGGTTCTGTGAATTTTTTTATTTGGAAGATATAAGAATTGCCAATATTCGGATATTTCCTCAGGAATAATTGGTTTTTCGCTTCCGTCTGGTTGTTTGACATATCGTACACCGAACTTAGTGCCGCGAGGTGGAGTCCGCATTGTTGTTGCAAGGTAAGCGTCGAGATCCTGATCTCCGTCTATGTCTGCGAAGTTCAGATTCATGCTTGCTCCATTAAAATCAAGCCCAAGTGATGGAGCCTGGTCGACGAATGTGCCGTTACCTTTGTTGATGTAGACTTTGTTTGGTTTGAGGTATCCGCAAGCGTATATGTCTAAGTCCTTGTCCCCATCAATATCGACAAATCCTGCTCCTGTGCCCCAAAAGTCTGGATCTTCAAGTCCAGCTTTCTTTGTTACATCCTCAAACTTGAAATTTCCTTTGTTTTTGTATAGACGGTTCCCGTTAGTAGGACTGGTAAGATAAATATCAGGCAATGAATCACCATCGTAATCACCTGTTGCTACACCGCCCATGGGGGTAGCAAACATGTATTCTTTAGTCCTTGAGAAAAAATCACCAAGCTTCATTTGGAAATTTATTCCTGAATGCTCAGGCTTAATTTCGACAAAGAGTTTCTCGGACTTTTCTTTAGTAATTGGGTTTAGAGGAAATTGTGAAATGCCATCATTGAGGAATTTGATAGACTCATTTTTGCTGCATCCTGATATTATAATAGATGCGAGCGCAATAGAGATTGCTCTAGGAGACAATTGTATTCGCAATCTGATGTCAGATATTTTCACTTCAACTTTCAAATTTAGAAAGACTGATAAAGAATTCTTCCGCACTGATCGCACAAGGTAATTGTTTTTTTCCCACGAACAGCAGCAGCAGTGGTTGGAGTCACTTTCATGTGGCATCCAGTGCAAATATCATTTTCTAATTCGCAAACAGCTATACCTTTTTTGCTTTTGAAAATGCGATTATATTGATCGAGGAGGTCTCCATCAATTTTTGTGCTGAGGGTCTTACGCTCTTCCTTGATTTCCTCAAGTTGATTAGTGCATTGAATTGATCGTTCTGAGATTATTGAAATTTCGGTATCAACAGTCTGCTGGTTCTTGTCCAGTTCGGCCTTTGCTTCACTTAGCTGAGCGCTCAAGGATTCGCCTTTTTCCATTAGTTCTAGCTGAGAGTCTTCGAGTTTTGTTATGTCTTCGCTGTACCGATCGATTTCATGTTCCATGGCCGTAAATTCCTCGTTTTTTCTCGTTTCGAATTGCTGGACTTTGAGTTTTGCGATGCTGTCCTTTCGCGTATCAATGTCGAGTTCAAAATTCTTCATGGCCACTTCGTTTTCCATTATAGATCCTTCGACGTTTGAAACAGATTCTTTTACTTTTGTAAGCCTGAGGCCGGCCTGGTCTTTTTCGATGGGCATCCGTTGAAGCTCAGAGTCGAGGTCCTTTTCCTTTTGATCGCGGTCCTGTATTACAAGTAGTTTTTCTATTTCTTCTAACATGATTTGTTTTAATAAGTTTCTACTGGGCTGCGTTTTCCATCCTCTGTACTTTGTTCTTTGGCTAGCTTTTCTCCTAAGGTTTCAACTCTAAGGTTCCAGATCTGCTGATCAATTTCTTGAACGGATTGCAAATTAAATTCACTTGGTTGATGAAGTTTTGTTTTTGCTTTGTGTATCCTTTCAAGCGAATCAGTGGTGTCATTATAGGGCATTCGTTCTAATATCTTCAGAGCTTTCTCGGCCATTTCATTTCTATGGCAGATCATCACAATATCGTTTCCAGCTATTATCGCCCTTTGAATGGTTTCTTCAAAACCAAACTCGTTAAGTATTGCTCCCATGTCCAGATCATCAGTCATTACTAGTCCGTCATCATATCCTAGCTCATCCCTTAATGTTCTCGTGATTGCGTTATATGACAATGAAGCTGGGATTTTGTCATTCCCGGGATCAAAGAAAGGATAATGAGTGTGGCATACCATGATACTGTCAAGATCTGGCAAAAGTGCCCTGAACGGAGAGCATTCAATGGACTCCCATTGTTCTTTGCTTCGGTTCACGGTAGGTAATTCTTCATGCGCATCACAGGATGCATAAGTGTATCCCGGGAAGTGCTTTCCGCATGATAAGATTCCTTCGGATTTCATTGCTTTGTTAAATGAGGTGGCGTTTTTGATGACTTGGTCTGCGTCTTCACCGTAACATCTTCCCCTTAACGAGTTGTCTGCTTTCTCGTCAAGAGATATGTCTAAGACGGGGCAAAGATTAAGATTGAAACCGTAAAGACGAAGGAGTTCACCGGTCAGTTTCCCATGCTTTTTGATGAGCTTTATATTATTCTTTCTACTTAACTGTATAGCGTTTGGCGGTTCAGATCCTATCAGCCTAAGTCTTGAAACTCTTCCTCCTTCTTGATCTATGGTTATGAAGGGCTCTGTTTTGCTAATTGATCTTAGATCGTCAGTGAGTTTCCTGAGCTGTTCTGGTGATTGAATGTTCCTACCAAAAATTATAAAGCCTCCAGGCTGTATTGATTTTATTAGCGAGGCGGTATCAGGATTTAATTCGGTGCCGGGTATACCCATTAGGATTAATTGACCGACGTCGAAAGAGCTCATAGAATTATATAATAAGAAAAAATGCTATCACGGGATTTAAATAAATTCATTACTTTGGGAGTAATATTTTTTGTTTCTTATTCTGTTTGTGAGTCCCAAAATGCCAATTTGATCAAACGACCCGTTAAATTGGGGGTGGATTGTTTGAGTGATAATGATTTTGCCATACTCAAAGGAAAGAAAGTAGGACTGATTACTAATCAAAGTGGTGTCAATGGAACTGGTCAAAAGACAAGAATAATTTTAGCTGACTCGGGAAAAGTTGATTTAGTCGCTCTTTATACACCTGAACATGGTTTGGATGGTGATGAATTGGCAGGTAAATGGGTTTCTTCTCGTGTTGACTCAGTTACAGGGCTAACGGCCTATTCCCTGTATGGGAAATCTCGCAAGCCAACGGCTGCTATGCTGAAGGGGATAGATGCTTTGGTTTTTGATATACAGGATGTTGGGGCCAGGTGTTACACCTATATCAGCACGATGGGTTTATGTATGGAAGCTGCTTCTGAGATGGGTATCGAATTTATTGTCTTAGATCGACCTAATCCTGTCGGAGGTGTTGACGTGTCAGGTCCACCGATAGACAAAAAATGGCAATCCTTTGTAGGGCAGTATCCAATGCCCTTTAAACATGGGATGACAGTTGGTGAAATTGCTCAAATGGCTGTTGGTGAAGGTTGGCTGAAGGCTTCGCCAAAGTTGAAAGTAGTTAGGATGAAGGGTTGGACTAGGAATATGAGATGGGAGGACACTGGTTTGAGTTGGGTCAAGACGTCTCCTAATATACCGAGAGCTGAGTCTTGTGACTACTATCTTATATCTTGCTTGGCACAGCATGTGCCTGGAATATTCGCAGGGACTGGGACCGGAAAACCTTTTCAATTAGTGGCCGCTAAACGGATAGATCATGAAGATATTTGTTCTAAGTTGAATGGGTTAAAAATGTCTGGCATTAGATTTACCCCTTACATTGATGAGAATGATTCTGAGAGAAGAGGAGTGAGTCTAAGATTGAACATGGAAGAGAGTCCTAATCACATGATAATAGGCATGACAATTCTCAAAACCTTTCATCAGGAAAGTAAAAATTCTGGATTCGATTTATTGTCAACTGCAGGTAAATCAGGTATGAACTTACTCCATAAAGTTTACGGCTCGAATTCTCTAGAGTCTGATTTGAATTCATCAATTAGTGCCATACGAATCGTCAGCAAATGGAAAGCTTCAAATGCACATTTCAACAAATTGCGTTCCACTTATCTACTTTACGATTAGCGTTGAGTGTTATTATCGATCGTGGAGAACTTTGCCGTCTTGCAAAGTTTTGTTTGCCTCATTCCAATTAGGAGAGAATTGTTAATTCGTTTATATGGAAGAAAATGATTTAATCCAAGGCAAGGAACTGGCTATCGCGGCAGCGAATATAGCAGTTGATAACAAAGCAAAGGAAACGCAGATATTAGACTTGCAGGGTATTTCTTCGATCGCAGATTATTTTGTCATCTGCACCGGAGAATCGATTCCACATTTAAGGTCAATCAGTAGAGAAATTAAAAATTGCATTAATGATGACTACAAAATTCGAGTGAGGGCAGTGGAGGGAACGGCAGAGAGTTTATGGGTAGTGTTAGATTATATTGATGTTGTAGTTCATGTCTTTTATAAAGATTTAAGGTTAAATTATGCTCTCGAAGATCTTTGGTCCGATGCTGCTATCGTTCCCTTTGAATATGCGTTAATTGATTAATTTTGTGAATGATTGTTGAGGTTATAAATACCGGATCAGAGCTTTTGATTGGTCAGGTAATTAATACAAATGTAGGCCTTTTGGGGCAGGAACTGTTATCACTTGGTTTGAGGATTAATCGTCAAACCACGGTCCCCGATGGGATAGTAATAAAAGATGTTGTTGGTGAGGCCATTGAGCGATCGGATATTGTAATTATTACTGGAGGCTTAGGCCCTACTGACGATGACTTGACACGTGAAATGGTGTCAGAACTTATTGATGCTAAGTTATTTGAAGATAAAAGTTTGGTTGAAGAAATCAGGAAGCGCATAGAGTCAAATGGTGCCACTATGCGAGACATTAACCGCAAACAGGCAATGGTGCCGTTAGGGGCTATTATATTGAATAATGCTAATGGAACGGCTCCTGGGCTTTATATTGAACCCGGTGATAAGACTAAGAACGCTCATATATATCTTCTTCCGGGTCCTCCACGAGAGTTAATTCCTATTTTCCAAGAACAGGTTAAACCATTGATAAAAAATTCATTACTAGAACATAAGATAGATATTCCTTCATGTGTGAATAGTTTCTTTTCGGGACTTGGTGAGTCTGAATTGGCGGCTCGAATCGATAAATTACTCTTTGATGAGAAGGGGGCATTTGATCTTGGTTACTGCATCAAACCTGGAGGAGTTGTTGTTCGATGCATAGGAGATAAAGAGATAGTTATTAGGGTGTCTGAAAGACTCAAGGAGGCTTTTTCAGAATACTTTATATCGCATGACCACACGTCATTGCCCGCCGTTGTAGTTGGGGAATTAATAAAACGAGAGCAAAGAGTCGCTATCGCAGAATCATGTACTGGAGGATTGATTGCTAGTACAATCACAGACGTTCCGGGATCATCAAGCGTATTTGATGTTGGTTTTGTGACTTATGCTAACCATGCAAAAAGTGAAATCTTAGGTATTGATATTAAGGACCTAGATAAATCTGGTGCTGTGAGTAAAGTCGTGGTAATGGCTATGGCTGAAGGCTGTTTAAAGAGGACCGGAGCGGATCATGCTGTTGCTGTTACTGGCATAGCGGGTCCGACTGGAGGAACTAAGGAAAAGCCTGCTGGCACTGTTTTTATTGGAATTGCGAGTCAAGAGAATCCCACTTTCGTAGATAGCTTTTGCATCAAGACTGACCGTTTAATGTTCAAGGAAAAGGTTTCCCTGACAGCGATTAATCTACTTCGTAAAAGAATAATAGGTCTTTTGTAGAAGGTTTTTTTAGGATCGCTGAGATAAAGCCTTTTTGACCATAGCGGAAAGTAGTATTAATCTTTATCATTGTTAATGAAGTGGATCTGTAATTTGGAAAGTCGAGCAAGTTTTCGAAGTGCTCATTCTTTCTGCATTATATTAGCACAATTTTTGTTCTTTGGTCAGGGAACTAAAGCTGATGTTAAGCTGCCAGAAGGTCTTGGTCCTGTTGCAACGCCGCTCACTGTTAATGTTAATAGAGGAGAAGAGTTAGTGATGAAGCTAACAGCGTCAATGAAGGGTAGTGGGGGAGTGTTTGATTTTTCCATCTTTGAGGAGCCCAAGAATGGTCGACTTGTTGTTGAAT
>JABSSR010000511.1 GCA_013213965.1 Verrucomicrobiales bacterium
ATACTACTGAAGGAAATCACATTCATAATAATGTAATGGTCATGCCTGACGGAGGCTATAATGGCCTTCAGTATGGTTCGTTCGGTTGGGACACATATAATGATTTTCTTGCGGCAGGCAATTTATGGGAAAAGAATACTTATATTTCGGGCAAGCCGACTCGCGGTAACTTTCATTGGTACGGTCCAGGTAAAAGAGAAGAAGATTTAGCTATAGAATTTTTGAATTGGAGTGAATGGAGGGCCCGAGGACAGGATGCTGATAGCGTTCTGATTGGCAAGCACTCCTCATTCTTTAACCCATTCAATCCTGAATTAGATGAACTTATTCGCAAGACGACGGGTGTCAGTTATCAGGAGATTAAGGGGCCGTTTGTGCAATTTCCTTCTGACAATGGAGATGACTCGGATAATGATGGATTGCCGGACAGTTGGGAGAAGTCCTATGGTCTTGATTGGGCTTCGGAAGATGCCAGAATGGATGCTGATGCGGATGGCCTTGAAAATATTGTAGAGTATCAGCGTTCAACAAATCCGCGACTATCAGACACAGACGGAGACGGCATTCCTGATGGTTGGGAAGTGAATCATGGTCTTGATCCGCTACTTGAAGATTCTGTACTTGATCCTGACGAGGACACTTTTAGTAATCTCGAAGAATATGAATTAAATTCAGAACCTAAATTTCCTGACCCACTAATACTTAGTGTTCCAGAAAAGGGTCTAAGTATGTGGTTAAAGTCAGGCGCGCCAGTGAACACTGAGCATGTGGGAAGAGTTTCGAGTTGGCAGGACTGGCGACAGAAGGAGTCTCAAATGGATACACCTTTCAATCACGAGGCACCGGTAATTAACAATGAAACTCATAACGGATACCCCTTACTCGATTTTAGTTCGGGTGATTTAAAATCTAGTGAAGCTAATGTGTTTGGAGATTCAGGTAATGGCTGGACATTATTTAATGTTTTCAGAGTTAATAAAATTAATGAAGGGTCTGAAAAATTTGCATTAATGGGTAACAGCGTTTGGAGGGAGAGCGGCTTCAGATTAACGCTTGAGCAAGGCCATTTACATTTTTATTCTACTCAGTCAGAGGATCCAGTTTCTGTGTGGTCTCATCGGAGGTTACTTGATCAAGAGCTTGTCATTATGACTTTATATTATGATGATCTTGCTAGGGAGGGCAGGTTATATTTAGATGGTGTTGAGCAGGAAAGAGTTAGGGGTAACGTACCATACAATTCTGAGCCATTATGGATTGGGCACATTGGAGGAATGCAATCTCAGGAAGCCGAACACGCTGAACTCTTAACTTACAATAGACCATTGGATCATTCAGAAAGAAAATCGGTCGAATCGATGCTCTTGGGTAAGTATAAATCAACAGGGAGACTCACCAATGATTCAGATAATGATGAGATTTCAGACTGGTGGGAGATGGAATATGGTTCAGTTGAAACGGCTCAAGGAGATGAGGATGAGGATGGTTTGTCCAATCTTGAGGAATTTCTTAATCATACAAATCCTTATGCTCCGGATACGGATGGGGATGGATTAACAGATGCCTGGGAATTATTAAATGGATGGAATCCTAGGCTAGATGATTCAGCCGTAGATGTTGATGCTGATGGTTTAGATTCGGTAAAAGAAATGGAATTAAAAACGAATCCAGAGCGGGCTGATAGTGATGGGGATCTTATGACTGATGGTTGGGAATATGTTAATGGATTAGACCCATTAATAAATGATGCGGATGAAGATCCTGATAAAGATGGATTGGACAATCTAGATGAATTTCGCAACAATACTTTAGCTAAGAATGCTGATTCTGATATGGATTCTCTTTCTGATTCTTGGGAAATTACTAATGGTTGGGATCCTCTGAATAACGCTATGGAAAATGATTCTGATTCTGATGGCCTCACTGACTTCGAAGAATTTCGCTATAAAACAGATATAACTTCTGTTGATACTGATAATGATAAAATTACTGATAGCGATGAAATAAAAAATAATCTAAATCCCTTGATTAATGATGCGGATGAAGATCCGGATTCGGATGATCTTAATAATTTGGCCGAAATAGTCATAGGAACTGATCCATTTATTAAGGATACAGATTCTGATGGAATGCCCGATGGTTGGGAGTCAAAGAACAGAATGAATGCTCTTGCAGATGACGCTTTGGAGGATTTTGATTTTGATTCAACGAGTAATTTTTCTGAATATATAAATGGGACTGATCCTATTGAATGGATCGATATTGATGAGGATGGAATGCATGATCTTTGGGAAAGTCGATCAGGACTGAGAGTGAATGTTGTGGATGGAGATGAGGATCCTGACCGAGATAATGTTTCCAATCTCATAGAGTTTATATTGGGTGGAGATCCATTCGATAAGACAAAGGCTCCAGGGATGGGGATTCAAAAAACGAACGATCAGAGTACTGAAATTTGGTATGATGTACTTAAATCACGTTATTATTTCTATAGGATTAACCTTGAAAGATTAAATCCTGACAATAGTTGGGAAGAGTTACTTAATTTTGATCAAGGCGTTAAGGCTCTGGATCTTAGTTCGAAAATACTAGATGGATTGCACGACAAGGCAGTTTATCGTATCAGGATGGAAAAGTTGCCTTGATAGCAGTAATCCATATTATCAGTATTCAATTTTCGAGAGACTAATTTGATAATTGTAGATGAACATTAAAGCTGTTGTGTTGATGGGCGTAGGTCTTTTAGTTGCGCTTTGGACTGGTCAGGCTGTTGGCAATGGAAACTACGGTACAGCCATCGCAGTGGCCGGGATTACCATCTTTGCTGTTCTCGTTTCAGTTGTTGGTAAACATTATCGATTTGAAGGATGGGCAATCGCAATTGTCTGTGCGTGTTATTTCGTGGGAGGAAAAGGATTTGCTTACCAAAGACTCGTATCGATTCTTTTTATAGGGGAGGCGACATTGGTTTTGTTGATTGGGTTCCACTTAATCAGGTGCTTAGCGGGTAAGAATGATGTGCTCCCCCGGCACCCGCTCACTGTTCCGGTGATGTTATTCCAAATTTATGGTTTTGCGCATCTCTTGATTGATAGGAAGTACTTTGATTTTTTCTTTCTCATGAAAGATGTGGCTACCGTTTATTATGGTTTATTCTTTTTTCTAGTATTTCCATCTATGTTGCACCGGCCGACCCGGCAATATCTACTTAAGCTGCTACCCATTATTTCAGGAATAGCGTTAACTATTTTAACTTCTTTCTTGTTAGTGCCGGGCCTAGAGCAAAAAGTTTTTCACGGGACCATGGTCCGTGGCGCTCCTTTGATCATGCCCTCGATTGATGCTCTTATACCTGTTTGTGTAGGATTTTCAGCGTTTTGCTATTTTAAGCACCTTCATTCGAGCGGGTTATGGAAGATACTATACCTGTTCACTTCCGTTTTTTGTACTGTGCCGTTATTCGCTCAAGGAAAGGCAGTATTTTATCTCGCGTTTTTCGCATTCGTTGGTATCCTTTTAATCATTGGGCATTGGCGTCTTCTCGTCGTTGGTTTATTTGCCGGGATTCTTGCAACTGTTTTTGTTTTCTCTTTGGTGGAGTCGCGTGTTATTCAGGACAAAGAAGGTCGTTTTGAGAGATTTTTGGAAGAGTTTTCATCTTTTGATATAGCTGGTATTGGAAGTGGTAAGCAACGATTTGCGCAGGAGAATGTGGACTGGCGATTTACTTGGTGGAAGATGGTCATTGAGGATGTGATGAGAGAGAACCCTTGGTATGGGCTTGGCCTAGGCTCAGACATATCAACAAAATTTCATGCGACTTATTTTCAGACCGGAGAACATAATACTGATGTTCTCATTGCGAGATATCCGCATAATATTTTAATCACTATATTTGGCAGATTGGGTATCATTGGTCTTATGATTTTCCTCCCACTATGCATATTAATTGTGAGAGAACTTTGGCTGGGAATGATGAGGTTACGGGCCTCAGTTGGTGAAAATGATCCTGGACTTGGTTTTGTTTGGGCTTTTGTTTTGGCTGGATTCATTAATGCTTTTTTCCAATCTACTTTTGAAGCACCTTATGCGGCAGTGGCATTTTGGTCCATGCTTGCAGTCCTTTGTGTGATGAACAGGCAGGTAGTGGATCCTACTGATGAGGATGAAGATGTTCAAGAAGGTGATAGTTCACCTGATGCCAGAATGCTTAATGACGGAGAATTTGCAATGAGGTCGGAGGCGACATAGCCCAGAGGAACTCATGACTATGAGTGGTAAATTAAGAGCGAAAAAGAATTTGAGAGTATTGTCATGAAGGATGATCGAACTTGGCGAGGTATAGTGCCGTGGATTTATGAAAGAATTCCTGCGTTTCGTAGCAAGAGGTTTTCCAGGTTCTTGTCTGAACTTAACCCGCAGGCAAAAGAAAAAATTATTGATTTGGGGGGAGAGCCTGAGTTTTGGAAGAAATCAAATATTGAAATGGAAGTTCACTGTGTGAATCTGGATAAATTAGAATTCATCCAGGACGAATATTTGGTTAAAATAAAAACCAGTGCAGGAGACTGTTGTGATCTTTTTGATGAGAAGGATAATTCTTATGACATCGTATTCTCAAATAGCGTCATTGAGCATGTTGGAGATTTGCAGAAGCAGAAACAATTTGCACGGAATGCTCTTCGTCTTGGCCAGAAGTTATGGATTCAAACTCCTGCTAAATATTTTCCCGTTGAACCTCATTGGTTTGCTTTATTCATCCACTGGTTTCCCAGAAAATATCAGTATTCGCTTTTCAGGTTGTTCGCTCTTCGCCAACGCTTTGCTGGAGTTAAACTTTCTAAGGAGGAGATAAAGGCCCAGGTCGATGATGTTAGGCTAATGACTAAGGGGGAACTTAAAGAAATGTTTCCTGATTGTAGAATTATTACCGAGCGGTTCTTTCTTTTTCCAAAGTCTTATATCGTTGTTCGGGGCGGGGAAAATTAACCGCTTTATTATTATCTAAAGGTATTCCGTTTTTATATGAGTTCCATTCTCCTAGTTGGTCAGACGCCGCCACCTTATCATGGCCAGGCGATTGCAATGCAGCAATTGTTCGATCAACGATGGGAGGGTATAAAAGTTCGATCTTTGAGAATGGCATACAGTCATAGCGAGTCAGAAGTAGGACGTTTCAGGATCAGAAAGATATTTCATCTGATTTCACTCATAATAAAATCTTGGTGCATTTTGATTAAGGATCGACCATGTTGCCTGTATTACCCTCCGGCAAGTCCTAACCGTACTCCTGTCATTAGAGATGTATTATTTTTGTTACTTGTTCGACCACTAGCGAAGGATACTATTTTTCATTATCATGCGGGAGGACTTCCTGAATATGTTAAATCTCTGAATTTTCCACTGCGATTTCTTTCAAAGCTCGCTTTCAGCAATGCGACTCTTGGAATTGAGATATCTGAGAGTCAGATGCATAAGGATATTTTTTTTCCTGTGAAGAGGCGGATTTGCATTTCAAATGGGCTTGATGTGCCAGTAGTTGAACAAAAACCCAATGAGCAAGAGAATGATAAGAAGAGGATCCTGTTCATTGCAGGATTACGAAGTAGTAAGGGCGTAATGGACATTATAGGAACAGCTGAAAAGTTGAGGGAATTAGGTGCAGATTTTGTGTTTGATGTTGCCGGCGCATGGCAGGAGGAAGATACACGTAG
>JABSSR010000512.1 GCA_013213965.1 Verrucomicrobiales bacterium
AGTGAGGCAATTATGACGATGAAAACGCTTATTCCTATACTGAGCGGTGAAGAGTCGTGGAGAAATGTCATGTTCACACCGAAGAGTCCAAGGACTATGCTCATAATATAAAACAGAGCGATGCCGCCGGTCGCGGCAAAGACTCCCAGTTTAAAGTTTTCGGTGGCCTTGATCAGACCGCTCTTGTAAGCCGCGAGCAGAGCGAAAAGGATTCCGAAGGTCAGTCCCACCGCCTGCATGACAATGCCCTCATAAAGGGCTGCAAAATAAGCTGAAATTCCACCGATGAAGAGACCTTTCAATGCGGCATATAGGGGGGCTGTGAATGGGGCCCAGTTCTTTTTGAATATCGTTACAATGGCAACGATAAATCCAGCGATTGCTCCACCCCAGATAAAAATTCCCGCGCCAGATTCTCCTGTCAGGACCATTTTCCAAGTAATTGAAGCTGCCAGGACCAGTACGAATAACAGTATGGCTGTCTTATTTACTGCACCCATTAGCGTCATCCGGTTCTCCTCAGGATAGCTTAAGTTGCGTGTGAATGTATTATCGTTAAGTGCTGGGTTTCCTGATCTTATCATGGCTAATTCATATATTTTAGATGATACAGAGCATTTTTCAACTCGGATCGAGACCATTGCCAATGGACGGTATTTCATTCCAATTGGTTGTGTATCGGGGAGTACGACGTTGCCTCTTCATGTCCCAGGACCGGTTAATTCCCTGAGCAGCTAGGAAAGCGGATTCGGTACCGTATCTGCTATTTATAGATTCCAATGCCTTCACGAGCCGGTTCCTTTTTTTATCATAATGATCTCTAAATAATAGTCCCTGATCTTGATCTCTTGTTCGTAAGTTCAATAGCAGTACTCCGGCCTTTTTGTAAGAGTATCCTTTACGGTAAATGGATCTGAGAAGTTCCTTGGCCGTGCTGAGAATTCGGATCGGATCATCAGAGGGTTCGTCAAAACCGATGGTTTTTGAATTGGAATATTGTGGATCTTTGCTGAATCTGTTTGTCATGATGAAGACCTGCAATCCGCAAGTGATGGATCCTTCTTTGCGAATCTTTTGAGTGGCTCTCACAGCATGATTTGCTACTGCCTCCTCAAGTTCTTCCAGATCAGTCACTGTTCGGCCAAAGGACCGGGAACAGCACACGTTTTTTTTTGGTTCCGGTATCTGTTCGATGCTAATGCATTGTAGTCCTTGCAGTTCCTTTTGTGTTCGTTCGAGTTGAACGCTGCCCACTTTTCTAATGATGGGAGCTGGAGTATTGACCAAATCCAAGGCAGTGAGAATTTTAAGTCTTTTAAGTTTTTTCTCTATTTTTCTTCCGATTCCCCAAACATCTCTCACTCTGATCGAACTGATCAGGGAATTCTCCGATCCTTTAAGCATCAAGCATCCCGTATCTTGTTTCTTGGCCATTCGATTGGCCATCTTAGCTAGTGTCTTCGTGGGGCCGATCCCGACAGATATCGGAATCCCTGTCCACTTGAGTACGGTTTTACGCATTTCTTCAGCGGTTCTTACTGGATCATGAATTTTCTCAAGGCTCAAAAAGGATTCGTCTATAGAATAGACCTCAGCTTCCGGTGTGAACCGCATGAGGATCGAAACGATCCGCTTCGACATGTCACCGTACAGTTCG
>JABSSR010000513.1 GCA_013213965.1 Verrucomicrobiales bacterium
CTCTTCACTCCAGGAGTCATTCACACTACAGTCGCGGAGCACTGCTTCGGACTCCTTCTGAGTCTTACAAAAAAAATTCACTCCAACGCGAATGAAGTCTCTTCAGGTTCCTGGAAAGCGGGTTGGAAAAAACCGGTCGGAAATGAAATACTGGGTAAAACGATAGGCATCATCGGGCTCGGAAGAATCGGCAAGGAAGTCGCTGTCCGCGCAGTTGCTTTCGGATTAGATGTCATCGCTTATGATCCTTTCTTTGATGAGGACTTCGCTAATGATCACGAAATAAGGAAATGTTCAAACATGGACGAGGTCCTTTGCGGTTCTGACATCGTTTCTCTGCACTGTTTTCTTAACGATGAAACGCATGGAATGATCAACTCCTCAAAGATAGAGCAGATGAAGGACAACGTGATCGTGATTAACTGTGCACGAGGTGAACTGGTCGAAGCGGAATCCATGAAGGAAGGATTAGTGAGTGGTAAGGTCGGAGGATATGGGACTGATGTCTTGGACAGTGAACCTCCTCAGGAAAATCACCCGTTACTAGATGCACCGAACTGCATAATCACCTCACACATCGCCTCCAGGACTCACGAATCGGTAGCGAGGCAGGCAGGAATGGCTACCCGTAACCTGATATCATTTCTCAACGGAAAGGACGATTATATGCAGGCCAATAAATTTGATTCATAAAAAGATGAAGGAAGAATTCTATATCGTCCAAGAAAGTGAACACAATTCACTTGTCAGCAAGGCCTATCAAAAAAGAGGCTTCACGGAATCAGAATCGAATGACGCAGCCAGGTTCTGTTCCTTCGCTTCAACTCACGGGGTTCGAACGCACAATGCACTGAAGGCCATCCATCTGGACGAGTTGTTCGGATCAGGTAACAACGGGTGCACTCCAGGAGCCGAGATCGAAGTCATTGAGAAGAACTTTGAGGCAAGTGAAATTTGGAACTGCAATAAAAAGTTAGGACAGAGCGTCGCTTACCAAGCCATCGAAAGGTGCATCGAACTGGCCGACAAGTACGGGGTCGGACAAGTGTCCGTCGACAATGCGTTTCATTATCTCTGGGGAGGAGGATACGTTCTGGACGCGGCGAATCGAGGATACATCGCTTATACGAACTGCACGGCAGGACTGGCCGAAGTCGTGCCATTCATGGGCAAGCACCCTACCCTCGGAACGAATCCTCATAGCTGGGGATTTCCTACAACAGATTCGATTGGATTTCCCATAGTCATTGACTGGGCCACGTCAGTCGTGGCCATGGGAAGGGTTCAGCAACTCAAAAGAGAAGGTCAGCCATTGCCGAAAAATGCGGCCGTCGATGAGAATGGGGATCCGACCACTGATCCTGAAAAGGCCGCTTACCTTGTCCCTTTCGGTGCGCACAAAGGTTACGGCATGGCACTCATTAATGAGATACTGGCCTCGTTCATCGGAGGATCTCTACCGACGCTCAGGTCACGTGAAATTCCTGAAGGAGAAAAACGCACTCCAAGTTTCTATTTTCAGGTCATTCATCCCGACGCAGTCAGTAGTGAGGCCTTCGCCTGTGGGCGGAACCAACAAGAAAATGTCAGAGCTGTGATCGAAGACATCAAGGGGCACGGCAATGAAAACATTTTCCTGCCGGGACAGGACTTTGCAGAGGCAGCTGCTCGAACCAAAGAAGCCGGAGGATTGCTTTTTTCTGCTGCAGAAATTGCCGAATTTAATCATCTGGCCGAACAAATCAGTGCAAATCCCTGGGACATTCAGGCACTACCTAAATTCGATAAATAATCCCATATTTTCATAATAATGGCGCTTCTTGATGAAGAAGCAGTTTACATAGGCAACGAAAGCGTTATTATCGGCGCCCCATGGCACTCGATATAAAATCTCCATCTGAATGCAAATATACTGAGATTTCACTCGGTGAAATAATGCTTAGACTCGACCCCGGGGAGGGCAGAGTAAGAACGGCCAGAAAATTAAATGCCTGGGAAGGGGGCGGAGAATATAATGTGGCCCGTGGCCTGAGGCGTTGCTTTGGAATGAAAACAGCTGTTGTGACAGCGTTCGCAGAAAATGAAGTGGGCAGACTCATTGAAGATTTCATTTTGCAAGGGGGCGTCGACACTGAGCTCGTTCAGTGGATTGATTTTGACGGGATCGGTCGCGAAGTGAGGAACGGGATAAATTTTACGGAGAGAGGATTCGGCATACGCGGAGCAAAGGGAACCTCTGACCGTGGTCACACGGCAGCCTCACAAATGAAACCCGGGGACATTGATTGGGATCACATTTTTGGAGAACAGGGCTCACAGTGGTTCCATACCGGAGGCATCTTCGCAGCGCTCTCTGAAACGACTGCCGAACTGGTTATTGAAGCATGCAAGAAAGCAAAGGATCACGGGACCATCATCAGCTACGACCTTAACTACAGACCATCACTATGGAAATCGATTGGGGGCCAAGAGAGGGCACAGGAGGTGAACCGGGAAATTGCAAAGTCCGTGGACGTAATGATCGGCAACGAGGAAGACTTCACTGCGTGTCTTGGTTTTGAAGTGGAGGGAGTCGATGCCAATATTTCTGGCCTGAACGTTGAGAGCTTCAAACAAATGATCGGCCAGGCCGTGGCTGAGTTTCCAAACTTCAAAGCAACAGCAACGACGCTCCGCGAAGTGAAGACTGCGTCAGTGAATGATTGGGGTGCCATCGCATGGCATGACGGAGAGTTTTACGAAGCTTCGCACAGACCGGGCCTCGAAATATTTGACCGGGTCGGCGGTGGAGATTCATTCGCGAGCGGACTCATTTACGGATTCCTTAAGCACAATGATCCTCAACTCGCAGTCGAATATGGTGCCGCTCATGGGGCACTGGCAATGACGACTCCCGGAGACACGACCATGGCAACTCTCAGTGAAGTTGAAAAATTAGTCAGCGGAGGAAGTGCACGCGTCGACAGGTAATAACCATGCCTTACATTGATTCGATATTTTCATTAGAAGAAAAGACCGCAGTCGTGATCGGTGGAACCGGAGAACTTTGCGGAACCATGGCCGAGGGACTTTCGAAGGCCGGAGCAGAAGCCGTCATCATCGGACGCAATGAGGAAAAAGCCAAATCAAGAATCAGCAACATTGAAGATTCCGGAGGCAAGGCTTATTTCCTCGAAGCTGATGTTACGGAAAAGAACTCTATTGAGTCCATTCTCACAGAAATCATCAATAGGTCAGGGAAATGCGATGTTCTCGTTAACGGGGCAGGGATCAACTCAGCGACACCATTCCTGGAAGTTCCAGAGGAGGAATTTGATAAGATCTTTGAAACAAATTCCAAGGCAGTCTTCGTCACTTGCCAGATCTTCGGGAAGTATTTCCTGGAAAACAACATCAGCGCCTCGATCATCAATGTCGGATCCATGTCCGGTCTCATTCCCCTCTCGAGGGTCTTCACTTATTCGATGACCAAGGCCGCGGTCCATAACATTAGCAAAAATCTTGCAAGAGAATGGGCAAAAGATGGTGTCCGGGTAAATACACTGGTCCCTGGTTTTTTCCCCGCGGAACAAAATCGCAAGGTCCTGACCGAAGATCGGGTCGCCTCTATCATGGGCCACACACCGATGCAAAGGTTCGGAAACTCCGAAGAACTGATCGGCGCAACACTATTTCTGGCCTCAGAAAAAGCGAGCAGCTTTGTTACCGGAGCCGAGATAGTCGTGGACGGAGGTTACGCGAGCATGACTATCTGAGTAAAGAACCTATAAGTCCTTACTCTTTTCAGGCTCTTCCTTGGGATCTGATTCTTCCTTGGAATCCTCTTCGGTCTTTTTTGAAGAGGCATCGCCTCCCTTACGGTACTTCGCAAATGGATCATTCTTTGTACCTGAAATCGCCTTCTTCTGGTTACCGGAGGCAGAAGGCAAAACATTTGGAAGCGCTTTCAGAATAATCTCTCTCGGAGTCTTCTTGGACTTGAGGCTTTCTTCCGTCATCACGACCAGCCTAGGCATCGGTGCTGAATAATAAAAAGCACGTAATTTTTTTTCTTTTTCTATCCAATACTTACCATTTAAAAACTCACCACTCTTGACCTGGGCACCACAGTTCAATGCAACAAGTGAGTCGGCCATGCTCCTGCGAACTTTTCTTCCATGAAAAGTCACTACCCACGCAACATTATCTTTATACTCGACGTTAAAAGCGAAGCCAAAGTTCTCATCTTTAAATACATCTGCCTTTGTCCCATCACTGTCCAACATTCCTTTTGTTGCGTTCCCGACAGGCTCACCAAACTTTGCTACGATCTCTTCCTTGGGCCAGCCAATTTGCGCATTGGCAGGTCCAACAAATTGCACAATTGCAAAACCAAGTAACAGGTAAAGAACTCTCATTGATTCAGATTGTAACCTCTACCACCTGATCGTCAATAATTTGAATAGGTGCTAAAAAATAGAAATTGATCGCCTTTAGGTAGCCATTAAGCAGTAAAAAATAGGTTATCTTCATCTTCGAGTAATCTTTCTGTGTTTATTATGTAAATACCATTATTTTAAAAATGGATAATCCCATAAATCGTATTGTTTCTCTAGCAAGAACAGGCAATGAGCATGCCTGCGAGGAGTTAATTGACATGCTTTATCCAGTACTGGAGCCAATTGCTCGGAAAAATCTGATTCTCGGAGACGAAAAACAGGATCTCCTGCAGGAAATATTCATGAAAATCTTTTCCAAGATCAACCAATATGCAGGAAAAAAACCTTTCAATCACTGGGCATCAAAAATTGCAGTCAATACCTGCTATGATCGGCTCAGAAAAAAGAAAATAAGACCAGAACTTATTTATGGAGAAAGAGCAGTTCAAACCGCTATTAAGCCCAAATTAAGCTATTCAAGAAGACCCAAAGCAACAGAAAACGAATTAATCGAAGAGCTGATTCAAGAACTCCTTTCGACTCTCAATGAACAGGAACGTACCGTGATCCGATTAATGGAACTGAAAGAAAAAACAGTAAAAGAAGCATGCGAATTGACTGGTTGGTCCGAGTCAAAAGTGAAGGTTACGAAGATGCGTGCCCGGAAGAAACTACAATTAGCAATGATCAATCTTGAAAAAAATCCTTTAAAGCCATTAAGTTCAGTAGGAATTGCGAACTGACAGCACAAATTTATTTAAGGATGAAATGGTTCGTTTTTTCGGATAAACTCTTTTTATAGATCTGATGAAAATTTTCAGCCCCCTATCTCTCAAAGAAAAAATTGCTGCATGTGTCATCATTGGCAGCACAGCATTGCTGGCTATTCTTGTCTCTATGTTTAATTTAATTCCGGTTGGCCCAAACGATCAAATTGCAAAACCCAATCAATCTGAATTAAAAGAAACAAGGACAGAAAAAAGTACGCCCGAAACGCTGCACTTAAGCAAGGACTCCAAAGCGACACCGGTCACTGCTAATAAAACCTCAAAACCATCAAATGCTGATCAAAAGAATGAACCCTCACAAATTTCAAATACTCAGAAGCCTCAACTCACCAGAAAACAACTCACGGCCCGTGCCCTCGTAGTTGAAAAACAAGCCAATAAGCGACTCGATGAATTAACTGAAAAATTGAATCTTACTGAAGAACAGCAAGACTTTATTTTTCCGATACTTGCCAAATCCTTACCCACATTCCATCCATCACTAAATCCCGATGGTAAGAATCTAC
>JABSSR010000514.1 GCA_013213965.1 Verrucomicrobiales bacterium
CGGCTTTATGGAAACCTTATGTCAGTACTCACTCTAATTAAGGGTCTACCGATGACTTACAACCGTGATTTGCAGGAGGATAAGGAACCTCTATTTGATTCTATAGATACAATCCAAAACGCACTGGTTATCTTTTCTGACATGATTGACGGCATGAGCATTAATGAGGAACAGACACGTGAATCGTGCTCTGACCCAATGCTTTTTGCAACAGACATCGTCGACTACCTGGTCAAGAAAGGTGTCCCGTTCCGTGAAGCTCATAATATCGTTGGTAAACTTACTGCACATGCGATTGAAAGCAGTACCCCTTTCCCAGAAATCGAAATACAGCAATATAAGGAATTCTCAGAGCACTTTGAACAATCAGTCTTCAATCTCTTTGAAATCGAATCCGCTTTAACTGCACGGACTGCTGCAGGTGCCCCGTCTCCTGAAAATGTTTCCGAACAAGTTAGTAAATGGGAAAATAAGTTAAGCGCAGAATAAACAAGCAAAACCAAGATCCAAAAGGATTTGAGTACTTAGTTTGCATTTCCTCTGGACTGAGGTATCAAAAAAGCCCCACACTAATTGCCAGTAAACCATAAAATTTAAAATGTTTTTCCTCAAGAAACTACTCAGCCTTGGCGGTAACGCCGCAGCAAAAAAGTTTCGAGACAAGGAGAAACCATTCTTGGATCACTTAGAGGACCTTCGCGGAACAATGGTCAAAGTGTTCGGGACACTGATCGTATGCACGATCATTGCTTTCTTTTTTTACAAGGACCTGATTGAAGTCATCAAGTATCCTATAATCAAGGCAAATGAGGGAGATGCCAATCTAGCCACAGATCTCAAAGTCTTCAGCCCTGTTGAAGGGTTCATGAGCGTCATTAAGATCTGCCTCTACGCGGCACTGATCGGTTCTTTCCCAATCCTTCTTTATTTTATTGGAGAATTCATTATCCCAGGACTGAACAAAAAGGAAAAGAAACTGATTCTGCCGGTAGTCATTGCAAGTTTCATACTCTTTAGCATCGGAGTCGTATTCGCCTACTTTGTCGTGATACCAAGAGCATTAGAGTTTTTTGATAGCTTTAATGCAGGAGTCAATATCTCTACAGATCTGCGTTTCAAATATACGGTCTCTTTCATAACAATGCTTTGCCTTGTATTTGGACTGTGCTTTGAATTACCGGTCGTCGTTCTGACACTCGTTAAATTGGATCTTCTTAATTCAAAAATGATGCGATCGACCCGTTCCTACGCGATCGTTGCGATGTTTGTTCTTGCCGCAGTGATCACGCCCACACCGGACATATTCACGATGTCCCTACTCGCTGGACCGATGGTGCTTCTATATGAATTTTGTATTTGGATGGCCTGGTACATGGAACGAAAGGAGGCCAAAAAAGAAGCGCTACAAAAAGAAAGAGACCGACAGACACTCATCGACAGGCAACAAGATTCACCAGGAAAAGATGATGAAAGCGGGCCTGGAAATCTGAAATCTCCGGACACGGAAACTCTTGAATATAATCCTAAAAATGAAGTCATCTATGAGGATCAGAACAGTGATGTCATTGAGAAAGACGATAAGAGTGCCGCATTTGATGAATACCACACAGGGCTCAATGATGAAAAAGAACCAATTGACCCAACGAGTGACTCTGTCTGGGGATATAGTGACCAAGCAAAAGGGGGTAGTGTTCCAGAAGAATCAGACACGAGCACCGATGATCATCATTACGATCATGATCACGGATATTATGGCGACGGGTACTATAGCGGACCGACAGAGGAATTAAAAAAAATCCTTCAATCTGAACTCAGGGAAGATATCAAGCACGACATAATGCACGACATTAAACAGGAGCTGAAGGATGAGCTAAAGGCTGAACTCCTTGAGGAGCTTGAAAAAAATCTGAAGGACGAAGGATCCGAAGAAGAGTAATTAACCTTTTCCTAATTGCCTTTCATTGAGGCAATAAAAATTAAGCAAACCATCAAGTGCGCCCATGAGAAAAATACTCTGCGTCTTACAAAGGAAATATCTACCCTTATATTTAAATCATCTACCAAGCACCTAGGACTTATAACGTAAACGCTTCTTGTGGCGATTTGCCCGATTGCGTTTGCTTCGCTTGTGCTTATTGATTTTGGTCTTCCGTCTTTTTTTGAGTGATCCCATTTGATAATGTTAAACCCCAAGAAAGGCTCTGGGGGGGGAGCGTCTATACCATCATTCCAGCGTATTTGCCAACCCTTTTTATAGATACTAGATTTTTTCCTTTAATTATCGTTCCTTCTTAAAGTCCCAATAATTAGGTATAACTGTTCAAAGGACAAGCTTATTGAGAGGATACTCAATGATTCCTTCTGCTCCCAGAGCTTTGAGTTCAGGTATTAATTCCCGCACCACAGCCTCGTTAAGGACCGTCTCTATCGCAATCCAATCCTCATCAGCGAGCTTTGATATTGTGGGATTGCGCAAGGCAGGAAGATTTTCGAGTAAATTATCAAGGTTCGAACTTAAAATATTCATTTTTATCCCGACAACATCCCTAGCTGCCTGAGCCGCGCTGAGAAGCATTCCGATACGTTCCAACTTTTCTCGCTTCCATTCATCTTTTATGGATGACTTATTGGCCACAAATTGAGGGAAAGACTCCATCAGAGTATCAACGATCCTAAGCTTATTGGCGCGCAAAGATGAACCTGTCTCCGTGACGTCAACAATGGCATCAACAAGTTCAGGAACTTTCACTTCAGTAGCGCCCCAACTGAATTCCACTTCGGCATTGACTTCTTTACTCTTAAGGAAATCAGTCGTGAGCCCGACACTCTCGGTAGCTATTCTCTTGCCTTCTAAATCTTGGACTGTCTGCACAGGTGAATCTTCAGGAACGACCAGAACCCACCGGGTCGGGTTCGTAGATGACCGACTATATGCAAGATCACAAATTACCTCAACATCAGCACGGTTCTCCGCGATCCAATCCTTTCCAGTAATTCCGCAATCAAGGAATCCATGATCAACGTATCTTCCGATTTCCTGTGCGCGTATGAGCCTTAACTCAAGCTCTTTGTCGTCAGAAGTCGGTCTGTATGAACGGGAAGAAACATAGATGTTCCAACCCGCCTTTTCAAACAAATCAAGGGTCGCGTTCTGCAGACTTCCCTTGGGCAATCCTAGTATAAGATTTTGTGATGACATTGTTTTTGTTCCATTAACCGCTCCATGGCGGGCCGATAGGTTGCCCCCTTAGAACCAAACTGTCAACGAAGCACAGGATTTGATTCGCAAAGAAATTTAACTTAATCGGGCTGAGTGAATGTAAATTTATACTGCTCTGCAGGCAAAGGATGTTCCGTTTTCTTCCCATCAGGCCAGAAAATAATCACCGAATCAAAGGATGAATCTATGTAAAGAGCATTACCTGACTGCGACAAATAGCCTCCGCCCTGATAAATTTCCTCAACGCGCATCCTTCCGTTAACATCTTGAGATTTAAACAAAACCTTGGATCCGGCTGCCATCGGATTTCCTTTCGATCCTTTAAGAATCACTTTCCTTGACCTTGGTCCGTCAGCAACACGAGTGAAAGCTTGTAATTCACCATCATTCACAGCAACCACGAAGTCGGGGAACCCGTCCCCGTTAATGTCCGTCCTTGCCAACCCCCTTCCATCAGTTGAAACAATCAAACCACTCTCGGACGCGGTCAATGCTTTGAATCCTCCCTTGCCATCACCTAACATCAATTGACTGAGGCCACCACGATAGGGAGGAGTTTCAAATTGTGTCACCGAGAAGTTTTGGACCGCATAAAGGTCAAGGTTTCCATCAGCATTAACATCACAAAAATCGAGACCAAAAATGGGTGCGTTCTGGGCAGTACTTGGCAATGCTTTAAAAGTAAATGAACCTTTTCCATCATTTACAAGTATTCCAGATGACAATTCATTAGCCTCAAAGACAGAAGACTCTTTGAGGCGTGTAGGTGTATAAATATCACTCAGTGATGAGCTGGCAAATTGATGAAATGTTTTAAACTTCTCTCCTAGGGAAGGAATGGCTGAAGTCGAACAGCTCTTGCCTCTGATCGGTAATAAGACTCCATTCTCATACTTCGCTTCAACTATACTTTTGGATCCGTCCCCTTCATAGTCACCGTAATAAATGAGGATCGGTTTCTTTACCGATGCATGGTATTTTGTGTTCTGACCAGAATTACCAATCGCATAGTCAATGTCACCATCATTGTCGATGTCCCCGCCAGTGATGCTGTTCCACCAACCCAGAATATTCGTAAGGCCCGACTCCTTAGTAGCTTCAACTAATTTTCCGGAATCATTCAAGAACACCCTCACCGGCCCCCATTCTGTTGTGACCATAAGATCAACCCAACCATCACCATTAACCTCAGTCCACAGAGCAGAGGTAACCATTCCTGCCTTTGCAATCCCTGACACTTGATCATTCGAAGCCGCAACAAAACGAATACTCTTTCCAGGAACAGATTCGTTAATTAAAATACGACTCGTTGCTGCAAGAGGATATTCTCCACTCAATACTCTGCCTCCTACAAAAAGATCCAGATCACCGTCACGGTCAAAATCAGCTCCACAAACAACACTGCCATTATCCGTAAATTTCGGTAAAGACCCTTCTGGAGCTGATACGAACTGACCCGATCCGTCATTCACATAAAGCCTGTCTCTTACAAGTGGGTCACCTTTCTTATATTCATAACTCCCAGATGATACGTATAGGTCAGGATCCCCGTCAGAATCAGCATCAAAGAATAAAACACCCATGTCTTCTGAATCGACGTGCTCAGCGAACGGTTCTCCGCTATCCTTAACTTTAAATCCTCCCTTGCCATCACTCAGGAAAATGGCTCCGGACTGACCACGAGCACAGCCAATAAAAAAGTCCTCAGTGCCGTTACCATCCACGTCCGCAAAGGCAATGCCCGGCCCGAGCTGCGAAAGCTTATGGGGTAATAAAGGCTGGTGGATGAAGTCTTCATAAACCCTTTCTTTATGAATGATTCCACGCAACCCTGAATGCTTTACAAACATCGGACTCTTTTCTGCACGAGAATAGGGCCTAGAACCTTCCTTCGTCTCCGAAATAACAATGCGCTTATCAACAGGCAAGTCACTAAATTCCTGAACTCCTCCGTTCGGCCAACGGACCTTAAGACTCTGAATACTTTCAGCTTCTCCGAGCCCAAAATGTAGCGAATTTTCATTATTGGAAAGATAACCGGACAAAGGAACCAATTGCCGGACGTGCTTAAGCTCAGCGGCAACAATTTCAACAAATGCACCGATACCGTTACGGTTCGATTGATTCCCCCTCAAGGTCACTACTGCAGAATGACCGGACCCAGAATCATTTCTGTAAATAGAAACCGGCTCATTCAGATTAACTACTAATAGGTCAAGGTCTCCGTCCTTATCAAAGTCGCCATGAGCAGAAGCATAACTCATTCCAACATGATCAAGGCCCCATTCCTTACTCACGTTAGCAAATTGCAAATCTCCCAAATTTCGAAAGGCAAGGTTCTGTTCAGGCTTGGTCGGGGCCTTCTCATAATGGTCCCACTCACTCTTTCCAATCTGATCCTGAGGAGTGAAGGTGATATCAGAATTGTTAAAGTCACGCGCCATCCCGTTCGAAACAAACAGATCAACGCGCCCATCATTATCATAGTCAGCCAGTTTAGCGGCCCATGACCAATCTGAATTAGCTAATCCGGACAAACTGGCATTTTCGGAAAAGAGACCATTCCCCTGATTAAGGTAGAGGCAATTACGCATCACTTGGCGCGGCTTTGCTGCCTCAATGACCCAGCGCATTGCTCCCATTTCCCCCATCGACATTTTTGACTTGTAGTGTGTTGTCGCTGCCATATCCAATGCAATAAAATCAAGGAGTCCGTCATTATTAATGTCCCCGGCATCTGCTCCCATAGAGAACCATGGAGTATAATTCAATACTTCCGTTATAATGTCAGTAAAGGTTCCGTCCCCATTATTGCGGAACAGGTTATCCGGATCAGCAAAGTCATTAGCAACATAAATGTCTATCAGGCCATCCTCATCATAGTCCCACCAAGTCGCAGAGAGCCCGTGCGCTTTCTTTTGTATCCCGGCACTCTTACTGATATTCACAAAGGATCCACCATCATTACGAAACAAGAGGTCAGGCCTACCAATCTCATCCATGTCATATGATTTCGGCCCCTTCTGCTTGATCCCGTAAAACTTCTGAAAATCAGGGCTCACACTCACGCCTCCATTAGCATTCTTTTGGAACGGAGGCTTGGCAGGACGACCACCTTCCCGATAATAGCGGTTCGTTAATATATAAACGTCAAGGTCTCCGTCCTTATCAAAGTCACAAAATGTCGGGACGAGCGATGCGTCCACAACACCGAGCCCGAAACGAGAAGCTGACTCACTGAAATGACCTTTACCATCGTTAATATATAACGAGTTCTCAGAATCGTAATTACAAATATAAAGGTCCAGGTCCCCGTCATTCTCAATGTCTACAGCCGCGACACCAGCTCCCCAGACATTCCCACCTTCAATTCCAGAAGATGAACTCATGTCCTCAAATCGAAAATCCTCTCTCTGTAAATAGAGTTTATTCTTGCCGGGGCCACTCACTAGAAAAATATCAAGCCGAGTGTCTCCGTTGAAATCACCCAATGCCACTCCTCCACAAACAAAGCCGGAATGATAGAGTCTTTTGAGAGGCTCTTTGACATCAATAGTGTTCTGGAAATTGATACCGGTCGTCTTTGGAGAAAGCCTTGTGAAAAGTTGCGCTCCTTGAGTAACTGAGCGCTCCTTGAGTGAAGCAAGAAAGACATTATCATACTGACTCTTTTCCAGTCCAATGAACTCTTGTCCCTGATCCTCAGGAACTTCCTCCCGTTCACCTGAACCACCGCAGCCGCACAGAGCAAAAGTAATTGCGATTATAATTTTAGTTTTAAGTGTGAACTTCATCACCGGGGAGCCCTTAAAGTATTAACGGAAGATAAATATGGCAAGTTCAATAAGAACTCATTGATCCAGAATCACTTATTCTGAATCTTAACTCTCAAGAACTGATTTATTCCGGAACCATTAATTTTAGATATCCTATATGTTTCAGTTACGGACCCATCACCATGATTAACAATATCAGAGAGGACTGTTTCTGTTTCTAAGTTCCAGGAAACAAGGTCCGTAGAATACTCTATTAAATAATGAAGATCATTCGCCCCTAATCTTTTCCTAAAACTCAAACCGAAATAATTTTCTCCTTCTTCTTCCCAGATCAACGACTTGGGACCAATGCCCGAATCGGAAACTTTCGGATCACCTCCAAAAGCATATTCAAGGAAATTAGAGACCCCATCATTGTCCGGATCGACAAGGTTCCCAGAAAATGAAGAGTCAAGTAATTCATCAGGGGAAAAGACCGAACCTTTCCATGAACTGAAAGAAACTCGCATCTCATCTTTTCCTGGGCTTCCTCCGATCCCTGAACTAATTGCCCAGTTCTCGACAAGGCTATGATCAGGAACTGATTCTGGAAGCAAAAGATTAAGAGAAAACCCATCACCATCCGCTCCCTCTGGCCAAGGGTCCTCATCAAGGTATCTAAACTCATGTATGGCCACTCCTGCACCATAAGATAACTTTACATTTTCACCACCATTGGAAAGGTTGTCCGGACCGTACTGGCCTGTGACACGGGTCATGTCACCGTACCTGGATTCAAATGCATTAAGGTTACGGGCAATAACAATATATTCCCCCGGAAGAAGTGAGAGGATAGTACCTTTCACAAAATCAAAATCAATGCCTTTGGTAAATCTTATATCACTAAGATCCAAATCTGTGTCACCAACATTCTTAAGTTCAATGAACTCAAAATCACTAGTACTAAAACCAGCCAATTCCTCGGCACCTGTGACCTTAGAAGGATTGTACATGAATTCACTTATAACGAGATTATCCTTATAAACCGAAATGTCCGGACTCCCGGCAACGAACTGAACAGGCTCTGACCAATGACTCCACTGACCCGAATTTGAAAGGTGCCTGACCCTGACCCGATACGCATGACCGACACGCACAGCAAGAGGCGAGATCGAAATTCGACGTCCGAAAGATGCTAACTCTCCGGATTCCCAAACAGAATCTATCTCATAGACCCAGGGCCGTTCCGGATCAAAGATTGCAGAACCAGGATCCGTGACTTCTGCCAATCGCCATTCCATACCTGAAAAGGAACTTCCACGACCTGAAAAAGTAGAACTTTGAAAGTGAAGATCATTGGTCGGGAATTCAGGAGAACCTACTGAGGAAATGGTCGGCTTATTGGGCACTATCGAATTGGTATCAGCCTTTTCATTAATGAGCCGGCCCGCTCCATAACCTCCCGGAGAGACAAAATTCTTCATGTATTCGACAAGACCTTCCCAGTTCCTCTTTGATGAGGGGAGCTTTGGATTGTTCCTGTACCATATTCCTTTTTTACGTTTGCGTGGATGATAATCCCACATGGCCTGATTCGCTTCAACGATCCTAGTGATCCCATCACCGTCCAGAAATCTCTTCATCTCTTCAACGACCTTTGCCCCTTCCCCTGAACTGCAAAGTAAATCCCAGACTTCACGGGAACGGTTCTCAAAGTCTGTTTCTGCATCATCATACCTGAAAACATTTTGCCAATTCTCCCAAACATTCTCTGAACGGATATGAAACTTACTCTCCCATGTCAGGTCCAAGTCCCAGGGAAACATTTCCCACTTATCAGAATTAGGATCTCCTGGGATAATGGGTCTATGATAATAAAGGCAGTTCCACTCACTCCTAAGATCAGTGTTGTTTATTAGAGTCGTTCCTATTTTGTAATTATAATAACTTGGCAAGTTCGTGTTCTCTTCCCACCAACTCAGACTGTTCGCCCTATTCTTAGCACTAATGAAAGAACTTACATCCGAGTTGCTGGAAACCTGATCCGGCCCCTGATTTCTCTTGGTAGCGCCACCGTTCATCTTATAAAGATTGCCGTCAGGCATTCCCATCTCATCAAGGAAACGGCCGTCAGGTTCCTCGAGGGCCAGATAGAGACCCCAAAAATCACCATCGTACTGATCGTTCGAATTCGATTCTTGCGCATCATCGACAATCCTCAGATGAAAGAGCGCCGTGTTACAGGAGGGAAGACCACACAATCGATAAAATTTATAGCTCGCAAACTCATTGAGAATCATGCCAGCGGTCGACGCATTACTGCCCCACCAAGGACAGGTACCAGTCTGCAAAGCAAATTTATCCCATTTGCGGTCATATTTTTTCCCATAATTATCACGCGCCTGGAACCTGTGACCCCGATTGAAGTTCCACTTAATCTTATTCTTACCGGTGACTCTGGTAGATGCCTGACCCTTGAGTCTGAACTTAATATGGTCATAGACTTCGCCATCATATACTACCGTAGCGTAATACTTATAGGACCTAGCAGATGAATCATTATACATGCAACCCAGCACATCAGATTCTTTAACAATCATATGATAGACTGGAACCTTAGTTAAGGTTTCCGACGAATAGGTAATGACCGGCGTAGAGCCTGGCCTCAGGGCCCCCTTCCAGTCAGGAACACCATTATAGCAATAATAAGCAAAGTTAGGCTGAGGATCATCAGAATATGGAACAGTCAAAGTATTATCCAATGCGTCCGAGACCCTGATCCGGTACCGAATCAGTCGCCGGTTTCGCTGAACGGTCCCTGGGACCTGGACTGACCAAACATTATCTTCTGCAAATTCATCACCCGCATTACCTGAATCATTCATGGGAATATCGATCCATTTCGAGTCATACACTGAATCCGATAAACGTATATAATCCCCAGGCTCTACGATCTGGTACTGGAGAGTAGCGGAACTGACCGTATCGGCATCAGTGATGCGAGCCGTTATAGTGACAAGGTCACCTTCAGCGGGTTGCTTGGGCAAGTGTTCTAGCTTCCGGATCTGAGGAGCCGAGTTAACAGAAAATACCGTATTTGGAAATCCAGGACTAGGACCTTCACCTGCCGAAGTATTCACTTGAAGGATCGCATCAAGGAAAGCATCAGAACTTCCGTTCAATGAACCATTCAGTAGTTGTACAGATAAGACATTCTTTCCCTCAACGAGTAAGCCTCCGAAATTTGCTACCGGATAATCTTCAAAGCTTTTATTTTCACCTGAGCTGTTCGCTGTCGCGTCATGGCCCAGTTCTGGTCCAGCAACATTAGTAGAAGCGACATGCTTGCCATTAATCCATGCATTAAAACCGTCATCTATCTGAGCACTCAATAGAAGCGATCCTATTTGAGAAGGGTTTTCAATATTGAATGACTTACGAAAATAAACGGTCGAATAATTCCCTCTCATATCAGAAAGATTAGTATTTAAAAATCCTTCCCCGAACCCAATAGCAGCTTCACCTTCTGCCCAGTCAGAATCATCAAAATTGATCTGACGCCAGGCACCGTTCGTAGCAGAAGGCTCACTGACCCCTTTGAATAATTTCCAACTCGAGCCACCAGTAATGAGAGTTGAACCATCACCTCCAGCAGTTCCCACAGAAGAACGCCAATTGCCTCCAAGATCATTCTCTAGCCCGGGATTAATTAACTCAATGGAATAGCCCGGACTCGAACCAACTACTGGCCATGGAAAACCCGCCTGATAGTCTACCTCATCCACTATTTTATCAGTTAAATTACGTATACGAACATTTTCCCCCTCATTGGACAGGCTACCAGTCCATGGACCGAGAGAATTCACACCCCACTCAGAAAGAATTGTTTGTGGATCCTCAGCAACTACAAGAAAACCTCCGGCCTGAATACTCGTACCAATAGGAAAAGTATAATTCACGGCTGAAGAGAGTCGCCAACCTGATAAGTCAATAGCAGAATCTGAAGGATTGTATAATTCAATGAACTCCGCACGGACCGTCTTGTCCGGAACATCATAATGGATTTCGTTAATTACGAGTTCCGAAGCGTTCGAATCGGTGGTCTCAAATTGTTCAGTTTTAGTAGACCATACTGCACCGACAGCGTTACTAGCAAAGGCACGGTAATAATATTTTGTCAGTGGTTCTAGACCACTCACAAAGAATGAAAAGTCTCCGTCCCTGATACCGATCTCAACTGAGCGGGTCCAAGCGGAAGGATCTGCCTCACCGTCAGTGGGTCCAAAATAAAATGTAATTGTAGGATCGTTCCCTCCCGAATTTGTGACCGTTCCACGAAGGTTAGCAGAGGTCCCAGAAACATTACTCGCCGTTCTATTAGATACTGCTGGTGGCAAAATCTTAGTCGTAAGGAAGGAAACTGTAGACTCTGCCCAGCTCGACCCTCCGGAATTCTGTGAAAATGCTCTGAAAAAATATTGCGTATTTTGCAAAAGATCAGAAACAGAAAATTTTGCCATGCCTGACTGGGAACCAAGATTTTTGGATAGTTCCCATCCAGCTGGAACTGTCCCACCGTCTGAACGACCATAATAAATTATCACTTCCGGATCCTCTCCTCCCGTGACCGTAACTTGACTCCCTAGGGTAGCGGATGTAGCACCGACCTCAGACGCTGAAAGATTAATAATTGCAGGGGGAGCTATTGTCGTTTTAAACGACAATGAATCATTAGACCAGGACTGTCCGGCC
>JABSSR010000515.1 GCA_013213965.1 Verrucomicrobiales bacterium
AGTAGATACGTGGGCTGATAAGTTGCCTCAACTTCCCAGAGTTATTAATTGCGTTGATAATGATGTGTTAAAGTCAAAGAAACCTAAGCTCAAAGATTTTCGAAGTGTGGCATAATGTAGTTATGGATAGTGCATTGCAGATTGGGGGCTTCGTTTTCTTACTTGTTTTTATATTGATAATAACTTGGTCATTGTCCATTAAAGGGAACTGGAGTCGTAGCGTCATCACTTCACTGAGTTTTTACATCGCAGTTTCTATTTCTTTACTTTTTTTTGTTGCTAATGATGGGGAAGAATTGATGAATTTTTGGGTGGTGCTTGGGGCAATGACTCTGTGCATCGGGATTGTGATTTGGGCCTTTGAGTGGAAAGTAGAGCGGTTAAGATTTGTTCTAGCTCATAGAAGGAATGATTCTTCGTGGTTAATGTTGATTGGGTTTTCTGTGCTCTTGTCTACGCTGATTGCGTTCCTTTTTGCAAAGCCATTGCCTTTGGTGGGAGCCCAATTTGTTAATCTGGGGCAGTCAGTCAAAAATACATTGCCTTCCGTTAGTGAGATTACGGAGAGGATAAGAAACACGACTCAAGCAGGCACTGATGATCCACAACAAACCAAAATTTCAGGTGTTGGTTTTGATAACCGCAGAGAATTGCCTAAAAAAGGAAACATAAATTTAGGTGATCAGGAAGTCATGCATCTGAGAATTCCCGATAGTGGGGAATATAAAAAGTTTATTGCCCGGCAGAATTATGTTCGCAATGCGGTATTGGACAAATATGTAGGTGATGCGTGGGAGTCCGTGAGCGTGGAGAAGGAATGGCGTTCTGACGAAATGGATGGGACTAAGGATGATTGGGTCAGGGTTGCCAAAGGGAACGGGATCCTACATGAGATTTACTTGCCTGTATCTGGAGGCGCTGGATTACCTGCCATTCAGAACCCATTGGCCTATCGATTGAAATTTATTATTGGATCAGAGTTCAACTCATATCAGGCTGAGCTTAGGGGATCTGTTCGTTATCAAGTTGAGTCTCGGCCTCTTGTGTGGTCAGAATTCAGGGGAGATCCTCAAGGAATTTCTCAAGACATTAGACCTGAACATCTTTTTCCAGCGAAAGGTAATCTGGGTCGTAAGATTAAGTCTCTCTTTTCTGATATTACTGAAGGCTCAATTGCTCCACCAGATCAACTGGATTCAATCCAGAGATATTTAAGGACGAAGTTTGAATACAGTACAGAGGTTAAGAATCTGAAAAGCTTATCAGCGATGGAGAATTTTCTGTTCCAAGAGCGCGCTGGTTGGTGTGATTATTTTGCTTCTGCTGCGGCTCTTCTTGCTCGTGAGGCCGGATATCCTGCACGAACAGCTTATGGTTTTTCTGGTGGACGGGCCTTTTCCAAAGAAGGGGTTGTTTCTTATTATACTTCAGATGCCCATTCATGGGCTGAGGTATTTGTAGAGGGGCATGGATGGGTCGTTTTTGATGCAACTCCGGTTGATGCTGGGGCAGCTCGTCTGCCAGTTCAGTCAAGTGTTGAAGGTCTTAAAGGTCCGGAACTTTCATCTTACAAGGATGCTCATGAAAATGAGAACAATGTTGAGATTGCTAAAGATCCTGAAGAAGATAAGAGAACACAGCTGATATGGCTTGCCGGTTTGTTGAGTTTATTTGCCCTTTTGTACTTGAAGGTTTTTATTCAGAGTTTCATCAGAAAAACAAATAAAAGTGAGTTGGCGGGGCCATCTGAAAGTGAGCTTTATCTTGACCGAGATGCCCCACCTTATTTGTTGGAGTTTCTGAAAATGTGCCTAGAGCTTGGTCGGCCCAAGGCTAAGGGGGATACGATCCGAGAAGCTATCCAAGAGGTTCGGAATATGAAGGGGTCTGGGTCAGAAGCGTTTAATCTTTTAGCCGATTATCATTATGCTGTCCGATACGTCGGGTCAGCGCGTGACCGAGCCACAGAAACAGTGCTTAAGAAATCGTTTCGTCGCTTGCGTAAGGGAAGAGGAGTATCTCTTTAATTCTCTACGATCCAGATGTTACGGTAACGGACTGGATTACTGTGGTTTTGAAGGTGGATATTCCCCTGACTATTTTTGTTTCTGAGCTGAACTTTG
>JABSSR010000516.1 GCA_013213965.1 Verrucomicrobiales bacterium
GTTAAAGGTTTCCATTATGCCCTGGGTGAAGGAAATGACATTTCCAATTCCGTATTCATAGCGCGATCTAATTTCCCGACAGTAATAGATAGGGGCTCAAATTCTTCTCCAGCGGATGCACAGGAAATTCCTTTTCCATCTGATCTGAGCGGGCGATTTTATCCAGGTAAAAAGTCTTGGTTTTATTTTAATGTTGAGAAAGATAAGGAATATGTAATTGAGATAATTGCTCATAGATTAATAAGTTATTGTGATCCTTCGATTTTGGTAGAAAAGGTAATTGCTGATGCGGAGGGTAAAGAGAAAGTGTCGATCCTTGGAAAGGCTGATGATCAAGAAGCTAATGTAGGAGGGCGGCGTTATCCTACAAATAGTCGTGATCCAATATATAGATTTAAGGCTGATACTGATTGTAAGGTTCGTGTATCTGTTGGTGATAATTTTGCTACTAAAGCGCCTTTCAGAATGATTGTTCGTGAACCTAGGCCTGATTTCGACCTGTTGGTTTCAGCTTCAGCTCCAGCAGGGGATAACAATAAAGGCAAAAAGATTGTCAGAGGAGGAATTGCAATTAGACGTGGTCAAGTTGGAAATTTGGATGTGTACGTTCTTCGGAGAGATGGTTTTGATGGTGAGATCGAGTTGAAAGTACAGGATCTTCCGAAAAGTTTTAAAGTTAAAACCACAAAATTGGGAAAAGGGAAAACCCACTGTTCTTTATCATTTTATAATGCGGAAGATGCACCGGCCTGGGCAGGAAAGATAAAGATTATTGGTGAGGCCGATGTGCAGGGAACAAAGATTCAGAAAGAAGCTGAGAGTCTTACCGTGAACTGGTCGGTAAATGATGCTGACAATGAGCGTGTTATTTCAAGAACAAGCTCAGGTATTACCGTGGCTTCGATTGAGGAACAAACACCCATGACAGTTGTGCCTGCCGAAGACAAGATCTGGGAAAGTTCACTAGGTGGCAATTTAGAAATACCCATCAAATTTATAACGACCTCTGAGATCAAGGATAAGGTCACTATTGTTCCTGTTGATTTTCCTGGAATGGGGAAAGCTCCTCAGATTCAGGTCGATAAGGGTAAGACTAAAGAATCACACAAACTGATAATACCTTTATTAAACAACAAGGATAATAATAAGTATCAGGAAGGGACTCATCAATTTGTTCTGAGGGCGTCGACTAAATTAGGCTACAGGCGTGATTTACAGGTTTTCCAAACTGCAGAAACGGAAAAGAAGAATGCGACCAAGATTTTGGAGGAGGCCAAAAAAACGCTAGAGACTTTTAAGAAAGAGCTTGAATCTGCAAGAAAATCTCTAAATGAGGCAAAATCTAGTAGTGCAGAAACAGAAGAGGAAAAAAAGAAAAAAATTGCTGATGCTGAATCTAAGGTTGGACCGGCAGAGGAGTCCTTCAAGCAAGCTGAGAAGAAATTAAAAGAGGCTGAAGAGAAAAATAAAAGTGCGGACCAGAAACTTAAGCAGGCTACAGACAGAGCAAAGCCGAAGGATGTTCAGTTCGTTAGTTATTCGAAGCCTGTAACTGTAAAAATCGAAGCGTGTCCTATTAGATTGAAGAACATTAAGTCTCCTGTTGGATTAGGAAAAGGACTTACATCTAATGTGGTGGTGAATTTTGATCGTCTATACGGGTTTGCTGAGAGTGTCTCTTTAAGTGCAAAATTGCCTGATGGCACTAAAGGAGTAAAGGTTATGGAAGCTAGTGCAAATAAAGATCAATCTATTATTAATCTTCCGATCGAAGTTGCTGCTGATGCCGACCTTGGATTAATTCAATTAGAATTGATTGCTAAATTAAAATTCAATGGAATAGACCTACAAACTAAAGGAAATGTTTCGATAGAAATCACTGAACCTCCCGCGGCTCCTGAAGAACCTCCCGCAGCTCTTGAAGAACCTCCCGCATCAAATTAATTTTCGTGAAAGTTATTATTGTTTTATTTTTTATTTTAGTTGTTTGGTGCGGCGTTGGGCCGGCCCAGCCATTACCCATTGCATCTATTGATCAAAAAGACCCAGTAA
>JABSSR010000517.1 GCA_013213965.1 Verrucomicrobiales bacterium
CCATGACTATCTAGTCTAATAAAAGATCCCTTTGGAGCAGAATCATCGGCTACGGCATGAAATTTACCACCAACAAATACCTTATTATCTTGTGTTACATGCGAAGAGTATACTGTCCAAGAATCAATTCCTGATTGATCTGAAAGATAAAATGAATCGTCATAAGAACCATCAGAATTTAATCTAGCTACACTTGTGACTCCATTACCATCGAATTGATCGAATGAACCTCCAATGAAAAGCTTGCCTCCCTCATAAACATTTATCGTATAGACTGGATCGTTAGCTCCATCACCTGGATTAAACAAAGAATCATTCCGTCCTGATTTACCTCTTACCCGTGCAACATTATTGCGAGAAACTCCATCATATTTATCAAAATTACCTCCTATGACAATATCACCATTGCCATCAGTACACGCACCATGAACAATTCCTTGGACTCCTTTTGAGGTATCAAAGGACATGTCCAGTTTGCCATTAAGATGAATTCTAGCAAGACTATATGCAGGTACAAAATTATAACGCGTAAAGCAACCAGCGACTATTATTTTATAATTATCATCGCCTTCTTGGCCACTCGCAATCAAGCTCTGATCCTGAACAGTCAGAGCATGCACCCATCCGTTCTGGTCGCTGTGCACTCCTCTCCCAACCTGAAATGAATCATCTAGAGAACCATCATCATTGAGGCGTGTAATCCCCATCCTCCATTTATCATTATATTTTTTAAACTTACCACCTACGACAATTTTCCCATCAGGCTGAATCAATAAAGCTAGGACCTCATCGTCAAACCCTTCACCAGGGTCAAAACTCTTATCTACTGATCCGTTCAAATTAAAGCGAACAATACGATTACGAGAAACACCATTAACTGAAGTAAATTGACCCCCAACAATGGCTTTACCATTAGGCTGAATCGCAATGGCTTTACCTGCTCCATTAAGTCCTAACCGTGGGTCAAAACTTAAATCCAATCCCCCATCAACACTGTGCTGTCTGATATTATGGAAAGTAGCGTGCGTACTCTTATGAAAGATCCCGCCCAAATAACCTTCCCATTCAGGGACATGCCACCGATTCAACGCAACGCTATAAGGCGAACTCGGATTAAACCAATGCGCATAGCCTTCTGGCCCATACACTCGCGCACTAATCTTAATGACATCACTCGACCCCTTAAATGGATCTATCGGACCAGCATATAACGTTCCTCGGACAGGTTCTCCCAAACTATTATGGTCGGGATCTGTCCCATCTGTAGTGTAATAAATTCTCCAACCCTTAGGCAAAGATCCCTTACCCATTACTGGAGCCATCGTAATTTTCTGAGCTCCTACAAGGTCTCCATTTTTATTAATATTACCTGCCGGAGGACCAAGAATAATTTTATCTATTCCAATAGAAATTTCAGAAACAGGAGAATCAGTAAGTATCCCTGAATTCAAAGATTTAGCCACCACTTTAACTTCAAATTCATCTCTGCCCCCCCAATCATCAAGCGTATAGTCCAATTCAGTTCCGGCAAATCCACCAGAAAACCGTTGCTCGGAATTATCTGAATTGGTTATCGGATCCGACCCATCAAATGACCATGCGATTTTAAAATGATCGGAATTTTGGTATCTGTTAGGGATATTTTCAGAATTCAACAATGACACAAGCACTGGAGATTCGGAAAAAGAATCAATCGCAGAAGTGACCATTCGTCCTCCTAATTGTTCATAATTAATAGGATTATGAAAGGCACTTAATCCAATCTCTAGTTGTACTGGATCTGCATTATAAGCATTGAGACTCACTCCACTATCGGCCCAAGAGCCCGGCTCAAGGCTTGCCGCCATCGCTGCAATTCTATCACCAGGATTAATTTCAAAATTCTGCCCCGCATAAAGACTCCAATTATTACCATCTAGGCTATAAAATAACCGCGAGGAGCCTTCTGGATTCGGATTACTGAGCGAAACTCTGAAAGCTTCAAAATTATGAAGGTCATAATTCCCACCATCTAATGAAAATGAAGGCGCATTAAGATTGAGAGAACCGTTAAAATGAGCAGATGCAGCTAATGGAATAGTTGCTCCTTGTTCTAAATTAATAGGAATCACTACACCACTTCTAGCTCGATTCTTATCATCATAATCCCAGACCCAATTGCTATTTTTAGCGAGCTTTAATGTAGACGCACGATCCTCTACTATAGGTGACTCCTGCCCCAATGCTTCATTCATACGGAAAGATTCAATTCCCAAATCTCCACCCCTCGTAACAATAAATCTTTTCCTATGCGAATCCCACAACGCTCTTGGCTTTCTGGTCATCGCTTCCTCCTTGGATTGCATAACAAAATCCAACCGAGAGTCCACCATTGATTCTCTAAGGCCTATAATTTCTCGATAAGATTCTTCAGAAGCGACGGTCTTTAATTTTTTGATAATTTCTTTGGGTGATGAATCGACATTCAATTTGCCTCCATGCGCCTCGTATACTCTGAGAGCGTTATTAATAACTGCTATATCTTGTTCAAGCTTAGTTGCCTTTGTTGCAGCCTTGATTTCAATAAACCCTACGAATCCTACCGAAGCGATGCCAGAGATCACAGTGATTGCGAGCATCGATTCCAACAAAGTGAAAGCTTTGGAGAATGATTGTTTAAACATTTTCTGTATTGTTGCTAAGTTTTTAGTTACTCCTTGCAACTTGTGGGTAATATTGATTTTATGGTAATTATATATTAATGCAATACTTAATTATGGTTTTTATAAATAAAGTAACTAAAGAGATCTTTAGCTAAACCCTTATATCGTTGTAGTTGTGGGAGTTATAGTCGTTTGAGCGAGTCAATTAGAGCTGACTCAACGATAAAGGATATTCGCCCGATTTAATCAATAACTGTATTGAATCTTGGACGGAATCCTTATCCTCCTGATATGTGACACCAAACCAATTACCAGTGGTTTGCAACACATCTACGCAAGCGGTTTTTGCTGCAATCAAAGAGTCTACGGCAAAAGGAATATAAAATTCTGAAGTTAAATTGTCTAAATTCTGCTCTAAAAAAGTTGTGAATAACCTCTCTAAATGGACGAAAATATCTGGAGTAAATCCCCACATATTCATGGAAACAATTTCAGCCCCATCCAGAAGTACGCTTTCTCCATCTTCACTCATGTTAACGGGGCCTTGATCTGTTTTTACTATCTTTGTCAATTCCTTAACTGATTCAAGTTGTCCTGATTCATTAATAGAACAAATACCGCGTGATACACTTCCATTCTCGGACAATGTATTTCGTAAAGGATACCCCACCATGCAATAGATTCTCTGCTCCTGTTTGTCGTCAAAGCTAATTAGATAATTGCATATCTGAGTATAGGCATCCTTGCCATAAAAATCATCTGCGTTAATCACAGCAAAAGATTCATTAACTACACCAGATGCAGCCAAAATCGCATGCCCCGTTCCCCATGGCTTAATTCTTTCTTCTGGAACACTAAATCCATCAGGTAAGTCATTAATATTCTGATAGGCATATTCAACTGCAATTTTATCAACAAATTTATTTCCAACACTTTTCTTAAATTCCTCAGAAAATTCCTCTCGAATAACAAAAACAACTTTGTTAAATCCTGCTCTAATAGCATCAAAAACAGAATAATCTATGACGGTCTCGCCATTCGGCCCCACAGGATCCAATTGTTTCAATCCTCCATAGCGGCTGCCCATGCCTGCCGCTAAAACTAGAAGTGTAACTTGATTCATTAATGACTTTGTTGAGAAAGGTTTAAATTATTTTCTTGATGCCCAAAGTCAAGCACACTGCAACTTTAAATAAGTAGCAAAAATGCGATACTGGTACCGATATTATTATTAAGTATGATTTAACGACTCTATACATGTCAGAAGAATCTTTAGCGAAATCATGGAAGGAATGGTTCCATTTAAATGGAACACGCTTACTCCTATTTGCCAGGGGAAAAACAAAATCAGAAGCCGATGCGCAAGATGTTCTACAAGACGCGATTCTTCGATTATGGAAATCATATTCTTCTCCAAAAGATGGCCACTTTGACCCGCCCCCTCTAGCATTAGCGTACACGGCTCTCAGGAACACTGCAATTGATCATGCAAGGCGAGCCAATAGAAGAACTAAAAGGGAACAAAATTCTGAATTTATTGTAAGAGACATAGATCAAGTTGAAAACTGGTTCGAAACGTCATCTCTAGAACAATCCGAGCAAGCAAAAATCATCAGGGACGCGCTCCAGCAAATTCCCGAAAAATTTCAAGAAGTACTCACACTAAAGATTTGGGGCGGACTAACTTTTGCTGAGATAGCAGAAAATCTAAACATTCCAGCTAATACCGCTGCATCAAGGTACAGATACGCTCTGGATGCATTAAGAAAAATTCTTAAACCAAATTCGATTTGATCGACGCTCTAATTAATAACCAAAGAAATGAACTCTGATCTCAAAGAAATCGAGCAAACTCTTTATGAGCTCAAGCCAGCAAAATTACCAGATGAGTTGAACACTCAAATTGAAGAGATATTTGAAACCAGTAAGCAGGATCACTCCACCCATACCAATGATCGGAAAATAGTTTGGTTGCCAATAACACAAAAAGTTTCAGCTGCCGCTGCCCTACTCATTGCTTGCATTGGCGTATTTTTCGCCATGCTAAACGATCAGAATTCCAGCAATAAAACGACATCATCCAAGGCCTCAGCAAATGAACCTTTGAAAAAGAATCAGTTCATACCCGTAAATGCAAAAAACGTATTTGAAGGAGTACAAGACGAAGGATTATTTTTATCGAAAGATAAAATACCCTATCACGGCGTGCGCTACCAATTCTCAGATTTGTTTCTTTGGAAGAATGAAAAAGACGGTTCATTAATCGAGATGAAAGTCCCCAGCCAGCGATTGTTTTTAGTGCCTATAAAGACTGATTAGATTAAATTCAAAGAACTAATTTAAATTATCCAACCAATTCACTACAAAATAATGAACACCTACAAACAAAAACATATTATCATCAAATTCCTGCTATCCTTTACGGTTTGTATCAATTTTTTTGTTAATGCCATGGCCGCTACAAAGCAAATTGAAAAAGCATGGCTTGGAATTGCCACTGCAAAAGTTGATGAAGTATTAGCGGCTCAATTAGATTTACCTGATGGTGTCGGAGCAACGGTTAAATTAGTCCTTCCTGACAGTCCCGCAGCAAAATCAGGCATTAAAAAACATGATGTTATATTCGAAATCGATGGAGCGCCAATTAAGTCCCCTGAACACTTAAGTAATCTTATCAGATCACGAGAAGCAGATACAAATGCAGAACTCTCAGTTATCCAAAAAGGAGCAAAAAAAATCATCACTGTTAATTTTGCAAAGCGCCCCGACCATTTGAAAACAGAAGAAAACTTTGCTGATCTGGGAGAGTTGAATTTTGACATTCTTCCATTCGACGCCGACCAAAACGTTCAAGAGCAAATCAAAAGAATGCAAGAGCAGGTGAGGCAACATTTAAAAGGAATGTTTGATCTACAAGGTTTTGATAAATTGCCAGGTAAAGGTGAAATTTTTGGATCAAGCAGTCAGACAATGATGTTTCGCGATGATCAGGGAAGTATCGAAATACGCAAGAATGGCGGCAAGACGAGTGTCCTCATCAAGGACCTTAATGGCAAAATCACATTCGAGGGCCCAGCCAATACTGATAAAGAAAAGGAAAAATTACCTGAAAGAGCCAAAAATCAACTCAACCGGTTCGACGGATCAGATCTCAGTTTCGAGGGGTTCAATTTTGACAGTCCAGGACTTAAGATCCCCAAATTAAAACCAGGAAATAAAGTTAACCCAAACAAAGATACTATTCCTCCAGCTAAAAAGAATGGAAAAAAAATACAACTCTAATTGAGCTGTCATATTCCATTACTGATTAATTTTACCTTAACTCGCGCGCGATCATAGCCACACTCCTTTGTTTAGTCACTTTTTGTTTCGTACAAATTCGAGAGATCAGATTGCGCAAGCTCGATATAAAAAGCGGCTAGCTTTTCAGATAAAGCCTCAATTAATTCTTTCCCTTTATCTGCCGTTGCCTTAGATGGATCTCCTGAACCGGTATCATTAGTTGCCTTTAGCCAATCTCTTTGCGCCCATGCCCATCCTTCCCTGATCGCCTTAATGCGTGATTGATTTGTTGATCCATCACCTGCATTTTCAAGTCCCATAACAAGATCAGGCGCTATTTGCATCATAAGACTTGTTTCGACTTCGTCTGCATGATCTCCAGGATCGTCAAATATATCATTAGAATTAATCACTCCGAACCAATCCACGGTACAAAGAAATACTTCGGGAAACCTAACTTGGAGTTCTCTTAATTGTTGGCGAAAATTATTCCCTCCATGCCCATTTAAAACAATTAATTTGGAAATTCCTTGCCGCGATAAAGATTCAATCACGTCGGCCAAAACAGCTGTTTGAGTTGTTGGGTTCATGTTAATACAAAAAGGAATATCTAACTGACCTGTATTCACGCCAAATGGAACACATGGAAGGACTCCTACCTTTGCCCCCTCATCCCATGCAATTCTAGCGGACTCCGCAGCTAAACAGTTTAGCTGTATATTATCAGTTTCATAAGGAAGATGATTATTATGCGCTTCGGTTGCGCCCCAAGGTAATACAGCAACTTCATATTCAACAGACCGAATCTGTCCCCAGTTCGTTTCACCAATAATATAGGGTCTCGGTTGATTCATAGTGAATAATGGACTGGAAAACGGAAAAATACCAGTAACCCAATCAATTAATTTAGCTAACAATAAGCCTCATGCCACCGCGTATGCCATTGCATGTTTCTGTGTAAATTTCAGAGAATCTCCTTCTAATGTAACATGAACCTCATCACCCTCCTCAATTTTACCATTCAATATAATTACGCTCAAAGGATCCAGAACATGCTTCTGAATAGCTCGCTTAAGCGGCCTCGCACCGTATACAGGATCAAACCCTTCTGATGTTAGAAAGACCACAGACTCACCATCAAATTCAATTTCTATATTTTGCTTCTTTAACCGCTCAGCAATCAGAACCAATTGCAACCGAATTATCTTGGATAGATCATCTTCAGTCAGCCGATCAAAAATTATTTTCTCATCAATCCTGTTCAGAAATTCAGGTCTGAAAGATTCTCTTAAAACTTCATTCACTTTTGCTTCTCTCTGCTCAGGGTTTTCCTCATTAAGTATTTCAATACTACCAAGGTTACTTGTCATAATGAAAACTGTATTCCTGAAATCGACTGTTCTTCCCTGTCCGTCTGTTATCCTGCCATCATCAAGCACCTGCAACAGCACATTAAAAATGTCAGGATGCGCCTTCTCTACTTCGTCAAGAAGCACTACTGAGTAAGGACTCCTCCGAACAATCTCGCTCAATTGCCCACCCTCTTCGTATCCTACATATCCCGGCGGAGCTCCTATCAAACGGGCAACGCTATGTTTCTCCATATATTCACTCATATCAATCCGCACCATGGCCCCTTCATCATCAAAAAGAAATTCAGCTAGGGCCTTGCTTAATTCTGTCTTTCCTACACCAGTCGGTCCAAGAAAGAGAAATGATCCTATGGGCCTACTTCCATCGCCAAGACCCGCACGCGCTCTACGAACAGCATTGGAAACAGAGATTATTGCATTTTTTTGCCCGATAACTCTTTCTCCAAGACGAGACTCCATCTTCAAAAGCTTTTCTTTCTCCCCTTCTTTGAGACTATTAACAGGAATTCCTGTCCATGCTGCAACTACCGACGCAACGTCCTCTTCAGTCACTTCCTCTTTAAGTAATTTCCTGCCCTGCCCCTGAATCTCATTAAGATTTTTTCCAAAGAACTCCAATTCCGATTCAGCATTAGGTAAAGCACCATATTGAATCTCACTCGCTCTTGAAAGATCACCTTCTCTCTGCGCACGTTCCAACTGATTCTTCAATTCTTCGATTTGTGCCTGTCGTGAACGTGACTCATCAATAACGTTTTTTTCATTCTGCCACTGAGCCTTCAGTGCTGATGCCTTTTCTTTCACATCAGCCATCTGCTCTTCAACGCTCACCATCCTTTGCTCGCTTATTTCATCATCTTCTTTTTCAAGGGCCTGTCTCTCCATTTCCAACTGAGCAATGGACCTATCCAATTGATCAATCTCTATGGGCATCGAATCTAGTTCTAGCTTCAACCTAGAAGCAGCCTCATCAACCAAATCGACGGCCTTATCCGGCAAAAATCGCTGAGTGATGTATCTGTCAGATAAAGTTGCGGCAGCAATCAATGCAGAATCTTTTATTCTCACACCGTGATGGACTTCGTAACGCTCTCTGAGCCCCCTTAAAATAGCAATAGTATCTTCAACGCTCGGCTCTTCAACCCTGACCGGCTGGAAACGCCTTTCTAAAGCCGCATCCTTTTCAATATGTTCTCTATACTCTTCGAATGTTGTGGCTCCAATTGTATGAAGTTCACCTCGTGCCAATTGAGGTTTCAGTAAATTAGATGCGTCCACGGCACCTTCAGAAGCACCCGCTCCTACAATCGTGTGAAGTTCATCGATAAAAAGAACGACCTCTCCTTCAGATTCTGTGATTTCTTTGAGGAAAGCCTTTAATCTTTCCTCGAATTCACCACGGTACTTAGCACCAGCAAGCATCCCTCCAAGATCCATTGCAATAAGTCTTTTATTCTTTAATGAATCCGGAACATCCCCAGCAACAATCCTACGTGCAAGACCTTCAACAATAGCAGTTTTGCCAGTTCCTGGTTCACCGATAAGCACTGGATTATTTTTAGTTCTTCTTGAAAGAACCTGCATTATTCTTCTGATCTCATTGTCACGACCTATCACAGGATCAATTTTACCCCGCCTTGCTAATTGTGTAAGATCTTGCCCGTACCGTTCTAGTGCCTGATACTTGGACTCAGGATCTGGATCAATTACGCGCTGACTTCCCCGAACCTCACGCAAAGCATCTAAGATATGTTCACGATTAATTCCCATCTTATCAAAAATCGTTTTCACTGGACCTTCGATGGAAGCCATCGCTAAAATCACATGCTCAACGCTTAAATAGTCATCTCCGAGCTCAGTCCTTTCTGATTCTGCGCATTCAATTACGACTCTTAGATCCTGACTCATTGCTAGAGAACCCGAATCATTCGTCACTTGAGGAAGACCTGATAAAGATTTCAAAGCTGATCTTTCGATGTCTGCAACATTATGCCCTAGTCTTTCGATCAGTGGGCGAGCAACACCTTCGGGTTGCAGCAAGATACTAATCAATAAGTGCAGCGCAGTAACTTCTGGATGCTTCTCCTTGATCGCAATTTCTTGAGATGCAGCCAAAGATTGCTGCATTTTTATTGTTAATTTGTTTAAATCCATCTCTTA
>JABSSR010000518.1 GCA_013213965.1 Verrucomicrobiales bacterium
AGTTAGTGATCAGATAAAGTTCGGTGCAGAATCTTGTTCGATCGAAGGAATCTTATCAGGTAAGCGGATTCTCTTTTCTACAACTGGTACAAGGCGGCGGATGACCGTGGATAATGAATCTTTTACTAAGCGTAAGGACTATCTAGCGGAAACTGGTTTAGTGGTCTGGATGGGTAATGATGATATTGATCTTATCAGGGGTAGTGCGGAGTCAAGGAGACGATATTTGGACTTTGGAGCTTCTCAGCTTAGTGCGGGTTACCTGCCGGCATTGAGAGCTTACACGAGAGCGTTGCGTGCAAGGAACTTTCTCTTGAAACGTGATGCTAATCCATGTTGGGATCAAATAGACTCATATACTAAACTGTTAGTTCAGCATGGCAGTTACATTGCCGAACAGAGGTCTGCTCTAATATCTTCTCTTGTGCCTTTTGCAAAGGAATTACAATTCAATGTAAGTGGAAAAGATGAACTTCTTTCATTGAATTATATGCGTTCGGGGAATGAGGATCTGGAGCTTGCTTACGAGCAAAACAAGGAAGCAGAATCGAGGCAAAGGCTGACCTTAGTAGGGCCTCATCGTGATGATCTTGAGTTAATTATCAATTCATTATTAGCTTCTAAGTTTGCTTCGGAGGGGCAGCAAAGAACAATTGCCTTATCTTTAAAAATTGCACAATCGCATGTGCTCCGTGATCATAGCGGATCGGATCCAATATTGTTAATTGATGACATTTTTGGAGAACTTGATTCCTCTAGACGTAATCGGCTCTTATCTTGTTTCCCTGAAGGAGCTCAAAAAATTATCACTACTACAAGTTTAGACTGGGCTTCGGATGGATGCCTTAGAGGTTCACGGTGCTATTCATTGAGCAATGGTCTGCTTGATGAGATGTAATAGAAAATAAGGAAATACGTTGAAATAGATCAGAACTTATGGAGATTATTGCTTAATATATTTTAATATTCAGCTAGCATTAAATTATCCTAACGTCTGATAACTTGTTTCAATTTCCCATGAGAATTTTTTATTTGGTAATTGTTGCGTTGGCAGCTTGTTTCTTTTGTGGTTCATGTAGTTTTTCCGGGTTCTCATTATTCACGCAATTCGGCAAGATAGATCCATCGATTTCTACTTATACCGTAAGGACAACGGCATATAGCCACAGAGAAAAGGAGCAGGGCGGTAAGTATGGAGCGATGACTGCTTCTGGACGTCGTTTGCGGTATGGAAGGATTCGTAGCGCCGGGGCAGATTGGTCAAGGTACCCGCTCGGCACTAAGTTCAGAATCGTTGGTCAACCATACACTTATATAGTTGAGGATTATGGTAGATCTCTGGTTGGAACAAATACTATTGATTTATATAAGCCTACACTTAGGGCGATGCGTAATTGGAGCACTCGCAGAGTTAATATCCAGATAATTGAATGGGGAAGTTTGCAGAGGAGCGCGGAAATTCTGAAGGGTCGCCTCCATTATGCGCATGTTCGAAAGATGTATAATGCAATTAATGCAAAACGTGACTGAATATAATAACGTTTCAGGTTCGGGAATTTAAATGATTGATGTTCTCTCAATATGACTAAGAACGAACGCGTGGAATTTGTGCTTCAGAGATTAAACTCTCTTTACCCAGAAACTCCTATCCCTCTTGATCATTACAGTCACTATACGTTATTGATTTCAGTATTGCTTTCAGCTCAGTGCACTGATGTTAGAGTTAATAAGGTTACACCATTTCTATTTTCTGAGGCAGACACTCCGTCCTCTATGGCTAGAATGATGGTCTCAAGGATTCAGAAAATTATACGACCTTGTGGACTGTCTCCTCAAAAAGCTAAAGCTATAAAATCGTTATCTAAAATTCTTGATGAGCAGCACGCGGGTGAAGTTCCACAAACCTTTGAAGAACTTGAGGCTTTACCGGG
>JABSSR010000519.1 GCA_013213965.1 Verrucomicrobiales bacterium
AGTCCCAGTATCAATTTTGGGGTTGTCACTATTTTAACTTTCCTCGGTTGCGTAGCTATCTCATTGGCGGTGCCTGGATGGGGAGTGATCTTATTGCTCCCGATGTTCTCTGCGATGCGGTTCCTTCAGTATTTCCTTTCTCATTATTTGAACAAGGTCACACCGTCAGAGCAGAGAGCCACAGTACTTAGTTTTAAGGGTCTGAGCATGAATCTCGCGTTCGGCTTACTGACTCAAATATTTGGTGTACTCACAGCCCAGATCTATCTGAGCAATAAGTTTAAAGATGCGCCTGATCCCCAACTATCAGCTTTTCAGTACGGCTTAGAGTGGTGGCCTTATTACTTTTCGGTGGGTGTTATAATCCTTTTTGGATTTATAAGACTAAAATATCGAAAGAGCATAACAATGCTAATTAACCAATCTTAAGAAATAATCACTATTCTTTCTTTTACTTTTTCGGCTTTGGTTGAAGTCTGCCCAAAGTATCGTTACGCATTTTCTCGTCACTTATACGGTCCACCCAGGAAAGAGCTGCCTCTGGGTTATCCTTGGCGGCTGAAAAAGCATAGTCTTGTATTGCTTCGTCATACGCTGGTCCGAGAGGTTGATTGGCAAGCCATTTTCCAGCCCCTTCAAAATCTTCTTTGATGAAGTCTTCGAAACGTTCTCCCAATGCATGACGCTGGCCCTCTACTTCTTCGGGTAGTTCAGCTAGCCATTGAACTTCATCTGCGATTGATGTATCGCTGATATAATGGGAGATTCTCTCTAAACTGTCAGAGTCGATGAAAGGCTCGGTGACATTGTCCATAATGTATTGCACTGCTTTGTCCGGATCATTTCTAGCAATCTTTGACAAAGACTCTCTAATAGCGCCCCGCTTGTAGGATAACATGTCGTTTTCTTTAGGTGTATGGTCGATTCCATTGATCCAATCAATGAGTCCTTGTTCTCCTCTCTGATCCATGACGGCGTCAGCGATACGGTCCATCTGCTCACCGCGAGCTCTGCCTCTCAAGTTCTTTTCAGAGTAAGCAATTGCGCCGTCAAGATCATTTTGGATCATTGCTTTAGTGACACCGAGATGCATCCATTGTCGAGTATCGGAATTTTCTACTTGATCGACGAACAGCATAGCGGAGTCAGGGTCAGATGCAGCCCAGCCTGATATTGCTGTCATCTCGTCGCCTCGTGTTCTTTTGGGTGAATCAGGATCCATCGCATACTTTATTGCATCTTCTCCAGATACCCTTGCCCAAGCGTATAAGAAATCATTAAAGTGTCTGTCGTTTTCCCTTCCGCCAGGAGAGTTTTCAAATGCTGTTAGCATTTCTGTTGCCTTCGCCGGTGTTAACTCTAGTAACATTTGAGAGATTGTGGCATTTCTTCTGATAGGATCAGAATCTGCGAGAGCATTTTTAAGTCTACTTCCAGCAAATCCATTGATGGAAATGGGATCGAGTGAGGATTGCTGATTTTTCTGGATTCTTTCCATTGTACCTGACTGGCCTAATCCACTCTTAGCAGCTTCATTGCCCGTCAGGTTTCGTGACACATTAACGGCTTCACTATTCTGTACAGAATTAGGGTCTTTGTCTTTCTTGCCGAGAAAAAAGGTGCCTGTGGCGATCGCTGCCCAAAGACAGTTTATTAGGATAATTTTTCTCATGAAACTTAACGGGTTGTATTATTAAATTGATAGTAAAAATCAATGAGTTCTCAAGAAATAAGCTCTTTGATTGGCCTACCACCTTTGAGCAAATAATGCGGCCTTCCTGAAGAGTCCTGAACCGTCGTTCTGTGAGGATCTATTCCAAGGTTATGATATAAAGTAGCAATCACGTCTTTATAATGGACTGGTCTTTGAACTGCTTCTGCCGCGTACCGGTCAGTGGCACCTATTACCTGACCAACATTCATCCCACCACCGGCCAGTATTGCCATCGCAACCTTCGGCCAATGGTCGCGTCCAGCATTAGCATTAACTTTTGGAGTCCTTCCAAATTCACCCCATGCTAATACAGTCACATCTTCAAGCATTCCTCTCTCACCCAAATCCTCAATAAGGGTTGCAATTGCATGGTCAACGATCGGAACTAGCTGTTTCATTCTAACAAAGTTTTTAGAATGAGTATCGAAATCGCTGATAGATACATTCACGACTCGAACGCCGGCTTCAATGAGGCGTCGTGCCAAAAGTAATTTCTTTGCCGCCTGCGGTCCTTCACTCGTGAAAAATGCCAACTCCTTCTCTTTCATAGTAGGCACGTACCTTGAAACCACCTTAGGATCCTCTTTAGAAAGATCCATGGCTTCAGCTATCTTGCCCGAAGTTAGTATTCCGTATGCCTGTTCAGTGAAAGTATCCAAGGCACCCATTGATCCAATTGCATCAATTTCTCTGCGAGTCCTATCCAAACCTTGTAAGAGCCCTAGTCGGTCATCGAGGCGACCAACACTTAAATCCTCATTTAAATTTAAATTTACTGAGTGACCTTTGCGCAGTTTGGCCAGTTCAGTTTTCATACCATCTTCAAGCTCTCGTTTGAACATTGATGATATATCAGGCCTAAAGGGATTAGCAGAAGGGCCCAAGAACCCAGGTCGAACACTGTTCCTTACCTGACCCCTTCCCTGCATAAGATCCACGAACGCAGGAGCAGGATCACTTGGTGATCCTAAAAGCTTATTAATAACACAACCCATCGCCGGCCATCCCCCAGCAGGGCCCTTCTCAGAGGCTTTGTATCCTGACTGACATTGAAATGCGTTATGTTGACCGTCAGCTCCAATCAATGAACGAATAAAAGAAAACTTTTTTGCGGAGCCCGCTAACCTTGGCATTAACTCAGAGAGATGAACTCCGGGAATTTCTGAAGGTATTGATTTAATGTCCCCTCTGTATTCGACGGGAGAATCTGGCTTAGGGTCAATCATGTCCATCTGAGGCGGACCCCCATCAAGATGAATATGAATTATTGACTTTGCAGAAGAACCCTTCCCTGAAACTGATTCCGCACGAATGAGATCAGGAAGGCTCAGGCCTCCAATGCCAAGAGACCCCGCCTTAAGAAAACTCCGACGGGACAGACCATCGCAATTTTTGGCAGGACCTCCGCTCAAGCATAACATATTAATATTCTATGCTTTTAAATGATGTGGTTCAAGTCATCCTGTCCGGATAACGTTAAAATAACGGCACTGTTACTTAGTATAAAATAGGCTTATAATAGACAGATTTAACAGACTCAGCCATTTTTATAGACAAAATAAAAATCTCAATGCAGAAAAATTTCAAAAAGGAATACTTATACATTTCGTTCTTCTTTTCTCTGAGTGTAATTATTGCATGTGCAGAAACTTCACAGCCAAAGAATCCTTATCTAAAAGAATTTCCTGAAAGTGGTGAACTGAAGATCCAATTTTCTGACTTTACCGAACACGAATGGCCCATGAGCCTTGTCCGCTATTCTGTTGAATTTTCAGCATCAGGAATAAAATCTGATAATTTAAAACTGACCAGCGCAGACGGGAAAGAGTTAGCCTTTCAGTTATCCAAAAAAAGGCAAAGGACTGACGGATCATTGGCCTACGCTGAACTCAACTTCATGGCAGATCTTTCAGCCAAAGCCGAGAGATCTTTTGTTCTTAGAAAAGGAAAACACAAACTTAATAATGCGGACCTGACCTCTAGCGAAGCTGAACGGTCAATCATTATTGATACTAATTCCTTAAAGATCAAAGTCCCGGATTCAATCGAAAAACCAAAATCAAATGAGCCTGTTCCGGTTCCGATCCTAGGGGTTAATGCGGGTAAGGACTGGAAAGAATCATCAATGGCATTAGGGGAGAATCTGAAACTACTCTCACTAAACAGCCGTAACATTGAAACAGGCCCGTTATTCTTAATCCATCAACTCACATATAACTTTAATGGCGGTAGAAAATACACTGTGACTCTAAAATGCATACGCGATCTTCCTAGCATTGAAATATCAGAAACATTCAAAGGAATTGACGGCAAAATATCGGAGCACTTTTTGAAAGAATTTAAGGATTTTTTGAGTGTTCCTACAGCTAAAGAAGGGCTAAATCAAATAAAGGATTGGATACTTAAATATGACGGCAAGGTCAGGCCTGCGGAGAATGCATTCTTCACGGAACGGTTCAATGGAAACTCCAGTAAACTTATCTTAAATGCTTACCAAAAATCTGGGACTCCGTTCTCCTCCTTAACTCAAACAGATTGCATCGAAATTGCCGAGACCGCTTATCAACTGCCCGAACATCCAATGAGCAGAGAATGGCTGGATCAGTCCGAGAGCGCGCTTAAATCATTACGGAAAAAATTCGGATTGTATTCTGTAGAATCTTCAAAAATAAAAACTCTAATTAAATACGTGGCAAGTCTTAGGCGGGGAAATGGCAAAAATAAAATCATTATAGAAAATTCACTGGGAAAACTCAGCAATGGAAGCGTCGCCGTTGGGAAAATGAACGGGGGAAAAATTATACTAAATGCGGATGGTGCCTTGCTATATCCCTCAAGCAAAGAGGCAATGGCAAAAAGCACTATTGTTACCAAAAATAAAAATGGATTTGAATCAATAAACAGAGAATCAGTTTCGACAACCTACACTGATCTCGGGGATGTTCAGTTCGGTAGCGTGACCTTCCCCTATCCAGCTCAAGGGCCACGTGAGCGGAGAACTATACATATTCAAGATCAATATCTCGCAATCATTGACGATGCGGGAAATGCACCGGCGCGATGGGTCTGGAAAGGCTCAGAGCCCGTGCCTTCCATTTTCATTGGAACAAAATATGATCAGAACCTGAAAGTCATCAAAGAAGGGGAGAATAAAACATCTCTGGAAGGAGATGCCGAAGCGGTCAGCGGTATAGGAATCATAGGGAACGAAGAAACAATTAAAGTGCATGGGAAAGCACTTAAGCCTGGCATTCAAGTAGCGCCTGGCCCCATCTCAAACTCTATTTTTATCGAAACAAAAAATGGAATGGACCGCATCTTCTCTGGAATGGGTGGAAAGAACAAAGTACTGAGAGGAAAGGATTGGGCAGTCGATGCAATGACTGCTCTCATAAGAGACTTAGGCAATAACAGTAAAGAAATAGCAGTTGTCGGAAACCATCTTAAGAAAAGACACAGGATCGCTTCAGAGCACATGACACTTGATGTTGAAGGGGATCTTGTTTCCGCCTCTGCACGATACAAAGTACCAAAAGAAAAAAATACCCGAGACCCGCTAATTTTTCCAACATCAGGAAAATACAATGCCCTTCACGGAGCCACATTGAGAATCACCTTCGGGGAGCCTTTCAGTGTAAAAGGAAAATCAAAGAATAGACTCTTAGCTTTTTGGAAATTTGATGAAGGCAAAGGGACAGAAATTGCCAACCTAAAAAATCCTGAAAAAAAGGGGAAACTGTTCAAGAATGATAACGAACAAGCGTGGGCAGCAGGTGTCGGGTTCGGTAGTGGTTCGGCCGTCTCGCTCAATAAAGAAAGTCACATTAACACTTTCTTCGATGATGACATTAATGGAAGTGCCAGTATTGCTCTATGGGTAAAAACGAAAGGCCATGGAACACTGTTAAACAAAACAAAAAATGAGCAATTTGCAGATCACTCACGCACAATCCAAATCACAGAAGAAGGAAAAGTAAAAGTTACTTACTACGGAGATCAAGGGTTTGTAATTGAAAGTAATGAGGCAATAAATGATGATCAATGGCATCACATCGCTTGGGTAAATGAAAAAGAATTCGATGAAGGAACCAGTGATCACCTGGCAAATAGACACGCACTCTTTGTCGATGCTAAAATTGCAGGCACTAAAATTATTAATATAGCCATTAATGATAAACTTCTGGGCGCCCCATTAAAGTTAGGCGGCCAAATTACGACCAAAGAGAAGGACGGAAAAATCACAACGATCCCCGGTCTGAACGGATCTATTGATAATCTGAGAATCTACAATTTCCCAATCACTCAAAAACAAATCCATGGATTCACCATGGTAGGCCTCATGCGTTCACCTCTTTCAATCACATCAGAGCCGCAAAAAATGATACGAGCGGGACAAGAATTTGAATATGCTTTGGAATATACCGGGGGAGGACCCTTGGTACGCTTCACATTCAATAATGTTCCTAAATGGGCAAAGATAGAAGGGCGTATCATAGGGACTCCAACATTAAGGGACCTCGGTCTTAGTAAACCAATAACAATTGTAGGAATGAGCCCTTGGGGTCCTGGTCAGCAAAGGTTCTCAGTGAGCGTTCAACCACCACTCGTTAAGAGGGACTGGAAAATCCAGGTGAACGGTCGAACGGTTCTGACGCGTTACAATGGACTAGGGGTCGAGGCAACTCTCCCGCCCGGGACAGGAAACTGGAAATTCACCAAAGATAAAGCGCCTCTAAGACCTCCTCTTATTTTAAGAGTAGAAAATTTGAAATCAGGAATAAATGTACAGATCCGAGGCACACCAAGCGTGACCAAATACTCGATCGAAAGCAGCAAGTATGAGGGCCAATCTTGGAGCAGTGTCAGTAAATCGACGGGATTAAAACAAATGCTCCATCCTCTAGAAAATGGTGAGTATCTTCTGCGTGCAACCGCATTCCCAACCAACGCGCGTCCGATCCAATCGGACACAATAGAACTGACCTTGTCTGACAACCCTCCTGAAGCACCCGAACGCCCCGAAATCACTCCGCTCAAAGGATCGGTCCGTCTGAAATGGGAAGCTCAAATAAGAGCCACCGAATACAAAGTTTATCGACGAGAAAAAGGGAAACTAACTTGGGCTGCCATTTATTCGG
>JABSSR010000052.1 GCA_013213965.1 Verrucomicrobiales bacterium
TGAACTGACTTTATTTAAAGAGGATCATGATTATTTCTCCGAAAATTCGCGGATTCATTTGTACAACTGCTCATCCCGAAGGCTGTGAAGCACATGTCCGAGACCAAATCGATTATGTGCGTTCGCAACCGCCCATAGAAAATTGTCCGAAGAAAGTTTTAATTATAGGTTCATCGACAGGATACGGACTAGCTTCACGGATTGTTCCCGCATTTGCTGGTGAGGCAGACACCTTGGGTGTGTTTTTTGAGAGGCCCCCCTCAGAGAGTAAACCTGCCAGTGCTGGTTGGTATAATAGTGCCGCATTTGAATCAGCAGCGAAGGCTGAAGGATTATATGCTAGGAGCATTAACGGGGACGCGTACTCCGATGAAATAAAGAATCTGGCCGTGAAGGAAATCAAGGCTTCAATGGGTCAGGTGGATTGTGTCGTTTTCTCTTTAGCTTCACCACGAAGAGTGGACCCTGAGAATGGTCAGGTCTATAAATCCTGCTTGAAACCGATAGGGACCACTTATTCGCAAAAGACGGTCAATACTGATAAGGCTGAAGTTGAAGAAATTGTCATAGAGTCTGCGACTGAAGATGAAATTACTCAGACAGTCAAGGTCATGGGAGGCGAGGATTGGGAGCGTTGGATAGATGCACTGTCAAGTGGAGGGGTCCTTGCCCCGTCCGTTATCACGGTTGCGTATTCCTACATTGGCCCGGAGCTGACATGGTCCGTATATAAGGATGGAACTATCGGTCAGGCAAAGATTCATTTGCAGGAAACATGTGAACGTATCCATGAAAAAATCTCTCCGTCTGGTGGAAGAGCATACATATCAGTCAACAAGGCCGTGGTAACTCAGGCCAGTTCTGCGATTCCAGTCGTTCCACTATATATTAGTGTCTTATTTAAGAAGATGAAGGAGGAAGGTGTCCACGAGGATTGCATCGAACAGATCAGGAGGCTCTTTGGCGATCATTTCACGGGCGTTCCTTCCCTGGACGGATCTGGGCGTATCCGAATTGATGACTGGGAGATGAGAGATGATATTCAAGAGCATGTGGCAGAGGTATGGGCACAGATTAGCACTGATAATCTGAAGGAATTATCTGATTTTTCCAGTTACCAAAAAGATTTCATGAAGCTCTTTGGCTTCGGTCTAGAAGGAGTTGATTATGGGGCGGACACGGACCCTGTCCGCTCAATTGATCTTGTGGAGTGATTTTTATAAGCATGCTAAGAGGATGCAAAAAAAATATTAGCGATTCATGAAATCATTTTATTATGCATTCAGGGGCCTTTTGCTTCTCGTTCGCTCGCAGAAAAATGTACGAATCCATTTGCTCTTTTTTCTATTAGCCATGTGTGGTGGGTTTCTTTTTGAGATTAATGCCCTTGAGTGGGCTTTGATTTTACTCTGCTCGGGGCTCGTAATAGCTACAGAAGCAGTGAATACTGCCTTAGAGAAATTAGCCGATTCGGTTCACCCGGACCATCATGCTGGGATCGGTGAGTCCAAGGACATTGCGGCAGCTGCCGTATTAATTACTGCGATTGCAGCATTGTCTGTAGGACTTATAATATTTGTTCCTAAGCTTGTTTCATGGACCCTTCCCAATTAATAGAATCACTCACGGCCCTGGTCGGTGCTGATAAGGTTTCTGGTGAGGGATCTGATATTGAGGAGCATAGTATTGACAAATGGTTAGTGGGTCATCCGCCCGATGCTGTCGTTTTTGCCGAATCGACCGAAGACGTTGTTGCCGTCATGAAATTTTCCCATCAGGAAGGGGTACCGGTCACGACTCGAGGTGCTGGTGTCGGATACGTTGGTGGAGCAGTTCCGGTCCGAGGCGGCATTGTTTTGTCGGTGGCTCGCATGAACTCCATTAAGGAGATTAATATAGAGGACGGTGTTGCTGTCGTTGGGTCAGGCCTCATCACAGGAACCCTTCAGGATGCTACCCGTGATCTCGGATGGTTTTATCCTCCTGATCCTGCAAGTCTTGAGGAGTGTAGCATAGGTGGGAACGTTGCCACGAATGCCGGTGGCCCTCGTTGCCTTAAGTATGGTGTTACCCGAAACTATATTCTTGGATTAGAGGTGGTTCTTGCTGATGGGACAGTGGCGAGACTGGGTGGAAGGTGTCACAAAAATAAGACAGGATTCGATTTGATTGGAATGTTTGTAGGATCTGAGGGGCTCCTTGGTGTCGTTACCGAAGTGACTTGTCGTTTGATCCCTTATCCTCCGGCCAGAGCAATGGTATCAGCGACCTTTGAAACCTTTGCCGATGCTGTTCTAACCGTTCAGGCAATCTTGAGTGCTGGTTTTCTTCCTGCCGCTCTTGAAATTGCTGATAAGTTCACTTTGTCTGCTGCCCGTGATCATGTCGGCTCGGAGATGATCCCTCAAGGTGAAGCCTTTTTATTAGTTGAACTTGACGGTCAGAAAGGATCCGTTGCACAGGAAACAGAATCAGTAGAGGCCCTGATAAGTGAGCATGAGGCCCTGACCCTTGAAACGGCAAAGGACGAGTCAGGTTGTGAAGAGATTTGGGAAATTCGTAGAGCCTTCAGCTATAGTTTACGTGCGACCGGTCTCACTAAGCTCAATGAGGACATCGTCGTTCCGCGTGGTAAGCTCGTTGAATTGGTCGATTTTTGCGAAGGATTGCAGCAAGAATGCGGCATGCCTATCGCCTGTTTTGGCCATGCGGGGGACGGTAACATACATGTAAACATTATGGTCGAAGACATTGAAATTGAAGAGAATCGAAAGCGTTCAGATGAGGCCCTGGACCAGCTTTTTAAGAAAGTTTTGAGCATGGGCGGTGTGGTGAGTGGTGAACATGGTATAGGCATTGCAAAGAAAAGATGGTTTGAAGATGCGCTGGACGAAGGTTCATTGGACTTGCATCGGAGACTCAAATCAGCACTTGATCCGAAATCGAATCTTAACCCAGGGAAGTTCGTTTAATATAATATTTAAAATCACAGCACTTAATCATGAGAAAAATATTAGTCCTTTTGATTCTTTTGGGAGCTAGCGCGTTCGCTGCTCCCCTTGACATTGATGCACTTTCTTTCAATATCCGATATGATAACCCAAAGGATGGAGACAATGCCTGGCCTAAAAGGAAAGACATGGTCGGTAAATGGCTGAAGGCGCAATCCCCTGACGTGGTCGGCCTTCAGGAGGCAAAGCGTCATCAGATTGACGATATAAGAAAGAGAGTATCAATCTATGCAGAGTACGGAGTCGGCA
>JABSSR010000520.1 GCA_013213965.1 Verrucomicrobiales bacterium
GAATCAAGTCAAACCAATCTCCAAATCTCTGAAAGAACTAGGAGTTGAGGTAGACCTGCCAAAACATTTCGGATTTCTTATGCGGTGGAATGTGATTGGACCATTTGATAATACCAGTCGAAAAGGTTTTGAGACAATCTTCCCACCTGAAGAGGAAATTAATTTTAATTCTAAGTACAAAGGAAAAGAGAAGCAAATTGAATGGCAACCTCTGGCCAGTTCCGATTCTCTCGGGAAAATTGATCTGAACAAACCTTTCGGGATGCTAAAAGAAACGACTGCCTATGCATATACAGAATTCGAATCAAAATCATCAAGGACAGCAGAACTTCGGCTAGGATGCAAAAACGCATGGAAGATATGGGTGAATGGAAAATTCATCTTCGGTCGTGATGAATACCACAGAGGCCAACGAATCGATCAATACAAATTAAAAATTCAACTGAAAGAAGGTAAAAATACAATTCTTGTCAAAGCCTGTCAGAATGAACAGACAGAGGAATGGACAGTTCAGTGGGAATTCCAATTAAGGATCTGTGATGAAGGCGGTGTAGCTATTTTAGCATCGAATCGTGAACCCACTCCGCAATCTGAAAAACAATCACGCCGACCAAGAAGACCAAAAACATGAGCATCATATCAAATTTACTCACTGTCTTAAGTATTTTTGCATCAGTACAATTACTGAGCGCAGAAGATTGGCTGCAGTTCAGAGGAACAGATCATCGGGGAATTGCCAACTCATCAAAGCTACCCACTTCCATTTCAACTGAAAAAAACATCGCCTGGAAAAAAAGCTTGCCTGGCAGGGGACTTTCTAGCCCAATAATAATTGGTAATCGCATTTTCCTTACAGCCGCAAGCACTACGGACCAAAGCCGGCTCCATGTACTGTGCTTTAACTCCGATAATGGAACAACCCTATGGTCTCGGGAATTTTGGGCAACAGGACGGACCATTTGTCACGAAAAAACATGCGTCGCCGCTCCAACGCCAGCAAGTGACGGGAAGCACATTTACGCGCTCTACTCCAGCAATGACCTCATCTGTCTTGATCTTAATGGTAACTTAAAATGGATGAGAGCTCTGATGCAGGATTATCCCAATGCTAGCAATAGCCTTGGTCTGGCCAGTTCTCCAATAATCGTATCCAACACTTTGATAGTTCAAGTTGAAAACGACAGTGAATCTTTTGCTGCAGGAATTGATTTAAAAAACGGATCAAACATATGGAAATTTCCTCGCACGAAGAAAGCCAATTGGACCTCCCCCATCAAGGTCGGAAAAAATCTTGTTTCCATACAAGGAAGTGAAGGCGTGACAGCTATTGAAGCTTCGACGGGGAAAATTCTATGGTCTTACGGTGAAGGAGCATCCACTATCCCTTCAAGCGTAGCATCAGAGGATGGCTCGACGTTATTCATTCCTTCAAATGGTATAACCGCACTCAAACCAAGAAATGATAACAATACTCCAGAAATATTGTGGCAAGAGCCTCAATTACGCCCTGGAACAGCAAGCCCCATCATCGTTGATGACAAAATATTCGTCATCAACCGTGCGGGAGTATTAAACGCTGCCAATAAAGATACAGGAGAAAGACTTTGGAGGCTTCGTTTAGAGGGCCCTTTCAGCGGATCTCCAGTTGCATGCAAAGGACACATCTATATTGCATCTGAACGCAAAGGCCTGCTACAATCCGTGGATCTCAGTGGCAAAGAAGGGAAGATTATCGGAACGATTGAATTAGGAGAAACAATTCTGGGTACGCCCGCGATAGCCAATGATTCCCTTTTTATTCGAAGCGACCACCATCTATGGAAAATTTCCAATCCTGAATAAAAAATCAATTAACCTACTCTTGTTCTTAAGATGAAATTTCAGGGTAAATAAGAGCCTACAAAATCTCAATGCTCATAGGAATTTCACCTCTAATTAGCCCTGAATTACTAAAGACTCTATCCTTAATGGGACACGGAGATGAGATAGTGTTTGCTGATGCACACTTTCCAGCGGCGAGCCTAGGCCCCAGATGCATAAGAGCAGATGGTTTAAATATTAAAGATCTGTTGGAAGCCATACTTCCTCTTTTTGCATTGGATGACTTTGTGACTTCGCCAGCCACAATGATGGACACGGTGGAAGGAGACAACACCAATCACAACATAGAAAACGAATACTCAAAAATCATCCAACGACACTTCACAACAGAATTAAAAATCGAAAAATTGGAGCGATTCAATTTTTATGAAAGCAGCAGGGCCGCTTTTGCAATTATAGCAAGTGGGGACACTGAAAAATATGCCAACATAATTCTCAAGAAAGGTGTAACTCCTTGTAACGCACAAAATCGTCCCAGAAATCGATAACTAAATTTAGCTATAAGCAATCTTTGAAATAGGTTGGGGTCTAGGCGCTCAGTTCCCCATTAATTTATTTACCTATACAAAAAGAAGAAAAAATCTCACCCAAGAGATCTTCAATATCTGCTTTCCCAACAATTTCACCAATCGAATCGAGAGACTCTCGTAGATCCACAGAAATAAACTCAGGCTCAACACCTTCTTTCAAGGAATCAATAGTCTTATTTATATTCGACTGAGCACTCTCTAAACATGTCCTGTGTCTAGAATTGACCGCTATTAAATTCTTAGCAAAATGATCACTTCCTCCTAAGCATGATTCAACAATCAATCCTACCAACAATTCAATTCCCGTCCCCTCCAAACAGGAAACCTGAATACCGTCTTCTTCTTTATAGGAATTATGAATCCCTAAATCAGCCTTATTAAATACTTTTATATGATTAAGCTCACCACTAAACGCAGATTCAATCATTCCGTTTTCTTTTCTATCTATAGAAGCATCAACAACAGTGAGAACCAAGTCCGCACGTTTCAGTTCACGCTTAGCTCTATCGACTCCTTCACTTTCTATCAATTCCTCAACTTCTCTGATCCCTGCAGTATCAGTTAATCTTACTGGTATCCCCTTCAAATTAATCATCTCTTCTATCGTATCTCTAGTAGTACCAGCCAAATCACTTACTATGGCTCGCTCATACCCCAACAACGAGTTAAGCAAACTTGATTTTCCTGCGTTAGGCGGACCTGATATGACAACATGTAGACCTTCCCTGAGAATTCTACCCTGCTCCGCTGTTTGAATTAAATTTCCAACGCTCTCGGATAAACGCACAAGTTTTTGAATAATTGATTCATTAGCATCTGGATCAATGTCTTCTTCAGGGAAATCAATGTAAGCTTCAACATGTGCTAAAATAGCAAGCAAACTCTGTTTCAATTCATTAATGCGATTTCCAAGTCGCCCTTCTAATTGACTATTTGCAGCCTTGAGAGCAAGTGCCGTCCTCGCACTAATAAGGTCCATCACAGCTTCCGCCTGAGTTAAATCCATTTTGCCATTCAGGAAAGAGCGTTTTGAAAATTCTCCAGGCTCCGCTGACCTAGCACCTACTGAAATTATAGTATCCAGCACTGCCTGAGTGACGAGCATTCCTCCGTGACACGTAATTTCAATAAGATCCTCACCTGTATAACTTGCCGGACCCAAAAAAACACTCAACAATACTTGATCTATTTTTTCATCGCTAGAATTAACAATATCTCCTAGCACAAGGACTCGAGGAAGCCAGTTCTCCTGCGCTTTTTTAGGTCGAAAAATTCTTTTAGCAATCGGGATCGACTCTGATCCGGAAACTCGCAAAATGGCTATCGCTCCCTGACCGGGGGGGCTAGCTATCGCTACAATAGTATCTTCCACGTTTTAATTTATCAGCTAAGAACGACCTCTTTTAATAATTCTACACAACGCTGATTTTCCTCTTTTCTCCCAACGGATATCCTAACCCATTCAGGTAATTTATAACCCCGCATCGCCCTCACAATAACTCCCTTGCGAAGAAGCGCATCAAAAACTGCATCCCCATCACCGACCTTAACCAGAACAAAGTTTGCATAACTTGGTATGTATTCGAGTCCCATTTTGTCAAAAGATTGTTGAAGAAATTGACGACCATTATCTGTAATCCTCTTGGTCTCAAACTGGTGCTCTTCATCAGCAAGGGCAGCCAATGCCGCCTCCTGCGCTAAATGATTGGCATTAAATGGTTGGCGCGTTTTCTGTAAAACAGAAGCTAGACCAGAAGGAGCAAGACCATAACCAATTCTCAATCCGGCAAGTCCCTGTATCTTCGAAAAGGTACGCATGACTACTACGTTGCGGCCTTCACGAACATACTTTAAAGTATCAGGGGGAGTGTCTAAAAATTCATAATAAGCTTCATCAAAAACAACAATGACGCGGTCTGGAACACGATCCATGAAACGATCAATTTGTTCCTGAGTGACAAGAGTACCTGTTGGATTATTAGGATTAGCTATGAAAATCTCCTTAGTCCGCTCTGTCACTGCGTCAGCCATCGAATCCAAATCATGAACAAGACCCGGATCAGGAATCTCAATAGTTTCCGCTCCAAAAAGAGTTGCCATTAGTTTATAAACAACAAAAGCATGCTCTGCTGCGATAATTTGATCTCCAGGACTAAGGAATGCATGACCAATAAATTCTATAATCTCATTAGATCCATTGCCTAAAATAACATTATCCATGCTGAGAGAGAATTTCTCAGCAATGGCGTTACGCAACTTCCAACCCCCACCGTCCGGATACATATTGACTTGATTTGCAATACTTTTCATCACCTCAACTGCTTTAGGTGAAGGCCCTAAGGGATTCTCATTAGATGCCAATTTAATAATATCATCTGGGTTAATCCCAAGCTCACGTGCAACATCCTCTATGGGCTTGCCCGGCTCATAGGGAACTAAATCACGGAGCTGCTGATTGGAAAATTCACAAGGATCAAGCATATACAAAATATCTGCGCTGTGTGCTCTCAGGTCAAGTTGCTACCTTAGCCTCGAAAGTTCTGAGCAATAGGAATGCGACGTCCTATCCCAAAAGCCTTAGATGTGACTCTTAATCCAGGTGCCGCTTGCCCCCTCTTCCATTCATTCAAGTCAACTCTTCTGGAAATCCAATTCACAGTTTCTTCATCATAGCCTTTATTAATAATATCAGAAACACTCAGGGCATCATCAACATACATTTCCAATATTTGATCAAGCAATTCATACTCGGGTAATGTGTCCTGATCTTTCTGATCAGTCCTTAATTCAGCACTAGGAGGTTTATCAATGGTATTCTGAGGAATGATCTCCCCTTCACGATTTATCCATTTGGACAATTCATAAACCGTCATTTTCGGAAGATCACTAATAACGGCAAGACCACCACACATATCCCCATAGATAGTACAATACCCGACAGCTAGTTCACTTTTATTACCTGTAGTTAAAAGCAAACATCCCATCTTATTAGATATGGACATTAACAGCAATCCTCTTAGCCTAGCCTGCATATTCTCTTCTGTTATATCTTCTTCTGTCTCGCGAAAAATTGAGCTAAGATCATTTTTTAGAGATTCAAAAGATTTTCCTATAGTAATTTTCTCGAAAGCGATCCCTAGATTTGTTGCCAATCTTATAGAATCATCCACGCTACCCGAAGAACTGAATTCACTTGGCATAGTGACTCCAAGGACATTCTCCGCACCCAATGCTTTGGCAGCCAAAACTGCAGTCAACGCTGAATCAATTCCTCCACTCAACCCGATGACAACTTTTTTAAATCCACACTTGCGAATATAGTCCCTCAAACCTAAAACCAAAGCTTTGTATAATTCTTCAAGCCTCTCTGAGACCTGATAAGGCTTACCTACATCTTCTGTGTCCACAACTTCTAAGGACTCACAGAAACCAGGGCACTGCATTATCACTTCGCCTCCAGATGAATATCCTGCTGAGTTACCATCAAAAACTAATTGATCATTGCCACCAATTGCATTGCAATAAATAACCGGAATCCCAATGCGACGAGCTAGAAATGAAAGCATCGAATGCCGTTCTTTTGGTTTTTCAGAATGAA
>JABSSR010000521.1 GCA_013213965.1 Verrucomicrobiales bacterium
AGAATCATCATTTGATGATTTTAAACTCCAGCCGCTCATTCCAAACAAACAATCAACTCGAGGCCCAACAATGGAATGGGCTGACATTGACGGTGACAATGATTCAGACCTTTTTATTGGAGGATCAGCAAACAAACCCGGTAGATTGTTCCGCAACGACAATGGCAATCTCAATGAAATTGAATCTAAATCCTTAACCAATTCTAAACAAAGTGAAGATGTTAATTCACTTTGGTTCGATGCTGATTCAGACAGTGATTTAGATCTTATCGTCATTTCTGGATCAAACGAATTCCCGGCAACTGATAAACGTTACGCTGACCGCCTATATTTAAATGATGGTACTGGAAATCTATCAATCTCAACTTCATTCCCTGCCCCAGCAATTTCAACCAATGCCATATGCAAAGTCGACATAAATAACGATGGCTCTCCTGACCTCATAACTGCAGGATCTGCAAAAGTCGGCCAGTACCCTGAGCCCAATGAATCATACTGCATGATTAATTCAGGATCGGGTAAATTTTCATTAAGAGCGGTCCCGGCAATGAACAGTGCCGGACTAATCAATGATCTCATCTCCGTCGATATCGATAAGGACGGCTCTGCTGAAATCATTGCAGCATGCGAATGGGGCCCAATTAGAATATATAGAATTAATAACGGCACCATAGAAGAACAAACCTCAGCATGGAACTTGTCTAATCATACAGGTTGGTGGAATTCCCTTTCGGCAGCAGATTTAGACAATGATGGAGACATTGATATTGTGGCTACCAATTACGGATTAAATACAAAATACAAAGCCAATAAAGAAAAACCTGAGCTTCTTTATTACTCAGACTTCGATCAGTCAGGCGCTCCTGACATTGTTGAGGCCAAATTCGAAGGTGATTTAATTGTCCCAAGGAGAGGATTTAGCTGCTCTCAACTAGCCATGCCATTCCTCAAAGATAAGCTAAAAACCTTCCACAATTTCGCATCAAGCAATCTTGAAACGATCTATACACCATCTCAATTAGCACAATCAAAAAAATATGAAGTCAATACCCTTGAACATACAGTGTTAATGAATAACAACGGCCGCTTTGAATCAATCAAACTGCCCAGAGAGGCGCAAATTGCACCATCATTTGGAACTGAGATCCTGGACGTTGATGATGACGGGATACTTGATGTGATCCTTGCCCATAATTTCTTCTCACCACAACGTGAAACAGGGAGAATGGATGGCGGGTTAAGTCTTGTATTGAAGGGAAATGGTGACTGCACATTCTCAGCTCTACCACATTCGCATACAGGGATCTCGGTAAGTGGAGACACTAGAAAAGTTAAGGCAATTGATTTAAATGGTAACGGAATAAAAGAAATTGCCTTTGCTCAAAACAATGGTCCGCTGATAATATATTCCAAGAATCGCTAAATTAATGTGGCTATGAATCGGATCATAATAACTTTCCCCTTTTTAACTGCGCTGATTCTTTCTTCAATATGTCCTTTAGAATCAGCTTCCAAGTTACCTAAAAGAGATGTTACCAAGGACACCCTTTTCAGACTATTAGATCCGTCTAAAACCGGTATAAATCTTGTCCTGCCAATCGTTAAGAATCACCCATTGAAAAGGGTTTACGTCAGCGCATTTGCTTGCGGGGGCGTTTCATCGGGAGACGTTGATGGTGATGGACTTGTGGATCTTTTTATTGCTAATGGCCCAGAAAATAACCGATTATACATAAATAAAGGTAATTTTAAGTTCACTGATAAAACAGATATCGCAAAGCTAGGAGGTGGCGAAGCTTGGACTGGTGGAGCCCCATTAGTGGATATCGATGGTGACGGAGACCTGGACCTGTACACTTGTAATTACGGCTCAGCTAATCAGTTATTTATAAATAATGGCAAAGGCATTTTTCAAGAGAACGCCAGACAATTTGGGCTCGATATAAACGGCGCAATACTAATGGCAGCCTTTGCTGATTACGATCAGGATGGAGACCTGGACGTGTACCTCCTAGGCCACAGGCATTACAGGAACGGCGGAAGGCCACCAAAACCTCCAACCGTATTAAAAAATGGGACTTATGAGGTTCTGCCTAATTATAGTAAATATTTTCAAGTCAATCTAAATTCAAGGGCCGGCTTCAAACTTGATACGGCTGGAGCCAGAGACTATTTACTACGCAATGATAACGGCAATTTTGTCGACGTCACCGAGGAGGCCGGAATAAATTCTAAACCCTGGCAAGGCAATTCAGTGACATGGTGGGATTTCAATTCTGATGGATTGCAGGACATATACATCGCTAATGATTTTGAAGGTCCTGATTTTCTATACAGAAACAACGGCAACGGATCATTCACCGACATAACAACCCTGCAAATGCCCCACGTACCATGGTTCAGCATGGGTGCGGATGCCTCAGATATAAATAATGATGGTCATCTCGATCTGCTCGTAGTCGATATGGCCGGCACAACACACTATAAATCTAAGACTTCCATGGGAACTATGGGTTCTAATCAACAGTTCATGCTCACGGCTGACCCTCCTCAATATATGCGAAACTGTATGTTTCTTAATACTGGACAGGCTAACCGGTTCATGGACACGGCCTATATGTCTAACCTTGCAAGTTCGGATTGGTCATGGTCAGTAAAACTCAGCGATTTTAATGAGGACGGTTGGACCGACGCCTTCATAACTAATGGCATTGCTAGAAATTTTAATGACTCTGATAATCCCATAGATAAAGAAACACTCATCAATAAATCGGAATGGTCTCTTTATGAAAATTTACCACCGAGACCAGAGAAGAATCTTTGTTTCAAAAATAACGGAGACCTAACTTTCGATGATGTAAGTAAAGAATGGGGACTTGACGAGCTCTCCATGGCATACGGAGCCGTAAGAGCTGACCTGGACTCGGACGGGGACCTTGACCTGGTCGTGACAAATCTGGAAAAACCAGTCTCAGTATTCGAAAATCGAGCATCAGGAAATCGATTAACAATGCGCCTTTCCTCAGCCTCAAAAAACACCAAAGCCATAGGAGCACGTATAGAAATTAAAACATCATTAGGAACAATTGTACGTGAAAATCATCCAGTGCGTGGCTTCTCATCATGCGATGACACGCTAATTCATTTTGGACTAGGAAATGACTTAAAGGTCAGTGAACTAAAAATAATCTGGCCCGATGGCACCACAGATATGAAGACAGATCTTCTTGCAAACCATCATTATGACTTCACTCAACTACCAAAGATTGAATCGAAAATAAAATCAAAACCCACTAAAAAAACCACACTTTTTACAAAATCTTCACACTTCAGAGAGATAAGCCCTCACTGGGAGCAACCATTTCCTGATTTTAAACACCAACCCTTACTTCCCAATAAATTATCACAATATGGACCAGGACTTGCCCGCGGTGACATTGATAATGATGGGGATGATGACTTCTATCTTGGTGGCTCCACAGGATCCGTTGGCAGAATACTGTTAAATCTTGGTGATGGAAGATTTAAAGAAAGAGCCTTTAGAGAAGGCATTCTTGAAGCCGGGAGTGAAGATTTGGGCGCCTTGTTTTTTGAAGCTAACGGTGACGGTTCAATTGATCTATTCATTGTAAGCGGAAGCGTTGAAGCTCCACCTGACCATGAAAGATTTAAAGACAGGTTATTTTTAGGAAAAGGGAACGGTGAATTCATAAGAGCCGGCAAAGACTCATTGCCTGAATACTTTGACAGCGGCAGCTGCGTTATCGCTTCTGATTTTGATCGGGACGGGGATCTGGATCTTTTTATTGGAGGCCGAGTCATTCCTGGATCTTACCCACTAACACCAAACTCACACTTACTTGAAAATGACGGCGACGGTAATTTTAAAGATGTTACCGAAGCTTCTGCTGAATCTTTGAAGACAACAGGAATGGTAACATCAGCAATCTGGACAGACATTGATAATGACAACTGGCCGGATCTAATCGTAGCCCATGAAT
>JABSSR010000522.1 GCA_013213965.1 Verrucomicrobiales bacterium
AAGAAATTAAATTCATCTCAACCGGCGACCTTGATGGGGACGGTTCAATTGATGTGATCGCCATTGATACAAAATCCGTAATCTGGTTCCAAAGAACAAAGAAAGGATGGGAAGAATATATAATTCCACTACCGAAGGGAGTCGGCGGCGGTAAGAGCACAGCAGTTTGCGATGTTAATGGCGATGGGAAAAAAGATATTGTGTTCAGTTGCGAGGGAGCTAAGGGAGAACTGTCCGGAATGAGGTGGCTGTCGTGGACGAATTCCCCTACCGAAACAATATGGAAAGACCATGAAATTGCAGGTGCACCAGGAATAAAATATGACCGTGTTGTCATGCACGACATTGATGGGGACGGCGATCTTGATGCGCTCTGTTGTGAGGAACGGGATCAGTTAGGGGTTTTCTGGTATGAGAACCCGCACATTAATCCCTGATTTAGGACTTTATATAACTAGAGATAATTACTAACAAAACCGAAAGGAATCCTTTTTCTCTAGTGAATCAAGCTTGAGTATTGTTCTCAGATTGCTCAATATAATAATTCCCCATTAGTTAACTTGGGGAGAAACCTTTATCAATAGATCGTTAATTAAATGCCTACCTTACAAAACCATGATATCGAAGCATATCATAAGGACGGTTTCGTGTTTGAAAGAGACCTTTTTAGTCCAGAAGAAATAGATTTACTCGGTGAGACGGCCCGTAACGATCATGCAATGGACAAGGCAGCATCCTCAATGGACGATGGCGAAGGTAATGACGTGCGTTTATCTTTATGGAATCATCCAGGTAATGGTATTTACGGAATGATTGCACGCTCTCAGAGGATCGTTGACAGAGTCGAACAGTTACTGGAAGACGAAGCCTACCATTACCACTCCAAAATGATACTCAAGGATGCCAAGGTCGGTGGCGCATGGGCCTGGCATCAGGATTACGGTTATTGGTATCAGAACGGACTCCTCTTTCCCAACCTCTGCAGTGTAATGATAGCCGTTGACGAAGCCACTGAAGAAAATGGATGCCTGCAGGTCCTGAAAGGTTCGCATAAGATGGGCCGCATCAATCACATTCTTTCAGGAGATCAGGCAGGAGCCGATATGGAACCAGTTGAGGAAGCAAAGAATAGGCTAGAGGTAGTACAATGCACAATGAGTGCCGGCGATGCGCTGTTCTTTCACCCAAATACACTTCATTGCTCCGCTGCTAATCTTTCTGATAAAGCGAGATGGGCTCTGATATGCTGTTATAACGCAAAATCAAACGATCCATACAAAGAATCCCATCACCCATCATACACAAAGCTAGACAAGGTGACTGATGATCAGGTGCTCATTGTGGGCCGTGACGAAGCGATACGATCAAATGCGGAATTTGCGAACCTGGTCGAAGACGACCAGAGCGCAAAAAGCTTAGAAAAAAATTAACTAAAACTAAATTAACTAAAAAATGAAACTTGGAATCATAAACAGCGCTTTTGGACAGGCAGGAGTCGACACGAAAACAGGCCTCGAACACATTTCAAGGATAGGCTTTGATGCGGTCGATATCTTCACCGAAGCAATGACTATTACTGAAGATGAAGTTAATCTTATCAAGAGCACCTGCGAAGAAAACAGCCTCCCTATCACATCGACCGTGGTCGTTTCAGCGGGCCTGATCGATTTTAATGATCCTGTCAGAGACTATCATATCAGTAGAGCAAAGAAATTTCTCGACCTAGCCAAGAAATTTGATTCAAAGAACCTTCTCCTCGTTCTTGGAGAATATATTTGGCAACGCGAAGTCATTCCACCAGAAGCTCAGTGGGAATGGGGTATCGAGGGAGTCAAAGAACTGGGTCAGTATGCCGGTGAACTTGGTCTGGACATTGCCCTGGAACTGGAACCTTTCAGATTGAGTCTGCTTAACAGTATACCGGAAATGGTTCGGTTCATTGATGACTGCGCAATGCCAAACGTCAAAGCTAATATTGATGTAAGTCATCTGGTCCTTGCAGACACGTCACCTGCGGAACTAGAAAAACTGAAAAATAAAGCCACTCACGTCCATATCAGCGACTGTGATGGAAAAGTTCACGGCGACTTACCTCCGGGAAGAGGAATCGTTAAATTCGCTCCTTACCTGCAAGCCATCAAGGAACTGGAATTTGAAGGCACTGTTTCAATAGAGCTCGAATACTCACCTGATCCATCAAAAATCGTAGAATGGGTCGAAGAAGCCTACAACGCAACGAATGACCTCATGCAACAGGTCGGACTACGCGACTAAAATTATTTAAATAAACCACTTAAATTAAATGAAATTCTTTTTATTCCACACTCTGT
>JABSSR010000523.1 GCA_013213965.1 Verrucomicrobiales bacterium
CCAGAGTGTCTCCGGTCCCGGGATTGATTGCGTTAAAAGTAGAGTCGCCTTCGGCGGACTCTGAATTACCAATAAGTTGATTTCCATTCATGATATTTTATTCGACTTCGTTTTCTAGGGTTCCAATTCCGTCAAGGCTAATAGATATAAGATCACCTGAACTGAGAGTAAAATCAGAATCAGGGACGACACCGGTGCCAGTCATGAGAAGAGCACCATTAGGAAATTCATTATCACGGAACAAAAATTCTGCAAGCTCATCAAAGCTACGTTTGATCTGAGAAACTTCAGTGCTGCCGGAAAAGACCACGTCACCGGACCGGGAGATTTTTACCGAAATCATGGCTTCCTTGCCTGGTCCTGATCCGACAACGAGACAAGGACCGAGAGCGCACGATCCACGATACACCTTGGCCTGCGGAAGGTACAACGGATTCTCTCCCTCGATCGACCTTGAGCTCATGTCATTACCGACCGTGTAGCCGAAAACTTTACCGCTCGAATTAATGGCCAGGGTCAGTTCCGGCTCCGGAACGTCCCAGCTCGAATCGGACCGAATGCAGACCTTGTCAAGATGGCCCCGACTACGGTCCGCCGTGGCCTTAAAAAAAAGTTCAGGTCTCTCAGCGTCATAGACCATGTCATAAAATCGATCACCTCCGGAAGACTCACTCTCCTCCATCCGGGCATCCCGGCTCCGGTAATAAGTGACCCCTGCCGCCCACACTTCCTGACTACTGACCGGAGCCAAAAGAGCCCCTTCAGGTAAATCACATGATTGTCCCTTCCCGTACTGAAATTCGGTATATTTTAAAGGATCTTCACTAGTAAAGAGCTTATCTAGACAAAAATCCCCTGCTAAAACGCAGGAACTGTCCTTTTCGATTGTATAGCCGGCCTCAGTTCTATAAATAGAAAACATTGCGGATGCATTGTAACGGGCACCCGCTCTTTGGCAAACCTACAACTGAACCAATTTTTATGTTTACCATTCTCGCTCAGGCCGCGGCCCAGGAATCGATCCCTGTCACTAATCTTATCGCTCTCCTAGTATTCGGCATTGCCTTCCTTCTAGTCTTAATCCTAAGATTCAAGCTGCAGGCGTTCCTGGCGCTGATTGTCATCTCGATCCTCGTCTCGGTAGGGGCCACCTTCATTAATCCCGAAAAGGCTGCAGGACTGACAGAAATCGGTCAGACCATTGTCACTAGCATGGGAGGTGCGCTCGGGTTCATTGCCACGATCATAGGGATAGGAGCCATCTTCGGTGCCATGCTGGAGCATTCGGGTGGAACTCAGGCCCTCGCCAATACTTTGGTACGACGTTTCGGCCAGGAACGGGCTCCATGGGCCATGCTCTTGACTGGCTTCATCATCTCGGTCCCGGTCTTCCTCGATGTAGCTCTCGTTATTCTTGCCCCGCTCCTTTACGCACTGGCCCGCGACACCAAAAAATCAGTCCTTATCTTTGGCCTACCGCTCGTGGCCGGGATGGCCGTCACTCACGCTTTCGTGCCACCGACACCGGGTCCAGTAGCCGTGGCCTACTTCCTAGAAGTGAACCTGGGATACGTGATCGGCTTTGGTGTCCTTGTCGGCCTTCCAACCGCCATTATCTGCGGACCGGTCCTCTGCTCAAAATTGGCAACTTTAGTAGAAGTTAAGACCCCTCCTCAACTCACTGATGAGGAAAATAAAGATGAACTAAAACTTCCATCCTTTGGAATGATTGCCACACTAATAGTACTTCCGATAGCCCTGATACTTGCAGGAACGATCGTCGAGCAAAGTGCAATTTCAGATCTTGATGCGGGACTCAGTAAATCAGAGAGGGGCGCACAAGTTGCAGAAATACTAAACAGTATGCCAATGATGAACCAGGTCATTCATTTCCTCGGTCATCCCGTCATCGCACTGATGATTTCAACTCTTCTGGCAATCTGGTTCCTGGGCATCAGTCGAGGAACTTCAAAAGATGACCTAGTTGAGGTCTCCACAAAGGCCCTGGGTCCGGCCGGAATCATTATCCTCATCACCGGTGCAGGAGGAGTCTTTAAGGGAGTCTTAATCGCAACGGGTATAGCTGATGCTCTCAAGGAAGTCTTTTCAAACAGTGGCATCCCCATCATTGTCCTCGCCTACATTTTCGCGACCCTGGTCCGGATAGCACAGGGATCTGCGACCGTGGCCATGCTCACGGCGGCCGGACTCATGGTCAGTTTCGTAGAAGGTATGTCTCAACCTTTCCTGGCACTGATCGCCTGCGCAATTGCTGCCGGAGCAACCGGATTCTCCCACGTCAATGATTCCGGTTTCTGGATGATATCACGTTACCTTGGAATGACAGAAAAACAGACACTCAAGACCTGGACTGTCATATCGACGTCCATTTCATTTGTCAGTTTTAGCATTATCCTTATCTTAAGTTTATTTATTCCAATGAAATAGAAGATGGATCAAAGACTTGGATCCATCTTCTTAACAGTATAAAATAATTATAATGGAAGCTCAAAAAAATAGTATCTCTCGCCGTCATCTGATGGCCACCGCAGCCGCGACCGCCGTGACCATCACGGGCGCGCAATCTGAAGAAAATAAAAAACCCTTCAAGATCAAAAATAATCGGATCCGTCAATCCATCATGGGTTGGTGTTTTAACCCCATGCCAACGATGGAACTGGCCAAGCATTGCAAAGAGATTGGCCTTGTCGCAATGGAAGGAATAGACTCCAAGCACTATCCAGCTGTCCGGGAACTTGGATTGAAGATTTCACTCGTTAGTGGTGGGCACGGTTTCAAGAACGGTCCCTGTAATCCAAAAAATACCGAGACAGTAATTAATGGCCTGAAAAAAGGAATCGATCTTGCTGCTGATATCGGGACAAAAAGTGTCATCACTTTCACCGGAATGAGTTACAAGGATATGAATCCTGATAAGGCTGCAGACCTTTGCGTCGAGACCTGGAAGAAAGTCATGCCTCATGCCGAGAAAAAAGGAATCACCCTAGTCCTAGAACATCTCAATTCCCGTGACGACTCGCACCCGATGAAAGGGCATCCGGGCTACTTCGGGGATGATGTGGATTTTTGTGCTAAGCTCGTGAACGGGGTAGGATCAAAGAACTTCAAGCTCCTATTTGACGTGTATCACGTGCAAGTCATGAATGGGGACGTGATCCGCCGCATCAAGCAATACAAAGATATCATTGGCCATTACCATACTGCAGGGTGTCCTGGGAGAGGCGAAATTGATGAAACTCAGGAAATCAATTATCCACCAATTCTAAAGGCCATACTCGAGACCGGTTATAAGGGCTATCTTGCACAGGATTTATTCCGACCTGGAAAGATCCGATCCAGTCACTGAGGCACGCGGCAGAAGTCTGCGATATCTAGGACTCAATTCAGATCCACAGTTTCTCTAACCGGTTCTCCATCCTTAGAAAGGTGAACCTTGATGAGTTGATCAATGTTGCCAGATTCGGTCACATCAAAAATCATCCAACCTGCGTGCTTATCAGGATCACTAGACGACATGCCGGATGGCCCAGCATTGATGCAAAGCGTTTCCGGTGTAACTGCGTCCCTTAAACACCATCTCACATGCTTATGTCCGTGCAGATAAGCAATTGGATTATGCCTGGAAATGAGTTTCGCTAATGACTCCTCACCAAGAAGTTTATGATAGAACTTCGACGGAACATCAGAAGGATACGAATACGGGAAGTGCCCCATCAGGATGATATGTTTGTGCAATTGCTTACTTTTCTCAAACTCAGCATCGAGCTCCTCCCTCAATTCCAAAGTAAAATCTCCATTCGATCGCAGCATGAAAGGCTTTGAAGAATCAAATCCAATGACGCAAACATCATCACTGAGTGTCTTTGAAAATACCCGGTCCCCTGACCCTGCAAAAGCGCGGGGGAAGTACTTCTCGTAGAGCTTTGCTTTAACACTCTTAGGAGTGTAACGATCGTGATTACCAGGGATAACTATTAAGTTATCACCCCACTTTTCATAGAGGGGACTAAATGCATCGGCAACCTCCCTAAATTCACTATCTAGCGAGGTCGTAGTCAGGTCACCAGAAAAAAGAACCGTATCAGCCTCTTCTTGAAGCATTGCTTTGATTGCAGTATCAGCCAGAGATCGTGGAAAGTGTTTCCTTCTAGAAAAAATGAGATTCAACAAACCTAGAGACCTCTTCGGGTAATAAGGGTCTGGTCCTATCTGAATTCGCCAGAAGTGTATGTCGCTAAAATGAAGGATCCTCATGAGCAGTTTTCTGGCGTCCTCGGCAGGAATCGAACCTGCATCTAAGCTTTAGGAGAGCCTTGTTCTATCCGTTGAACTACGAGGACGTCTCGCTAAACATTGCACGACTCTAAGATTCATTCAACGGGACATAATGAAAAGCTAGCCATATTGAATATATTCATTCCTCAATAATATAAGACATTTTTAGCTAAAATTGCGTTTCTAAAGGGCAAGGAATAACATCGATCAGAATGATAATAAGCGGTAATTATTTCAATTAGACCCAAAGGACAAACTCATATTATGCTTTAAGTAAATGGAACCTCTGAACCGTCGAAAAATGTGGGCTGTCCTTCTGCCCGCAATGTTTTTACCTGGGATCGCCGCGCTCGGGTACTTTGTCTGGCTCGGAGACTCACCCCTTGCTCAGGTCCTATATGGATCCGTTAAAGTTTTTACTCTGGTCTGGCCACTCATCGCAACGCTATTCATCTTAAAGAGGCCCATCCGCATTAATCTCAAATCCTACAAAGAGCATCTCAGGTCCGTGCCTCTCGGCCTAATGGTCGGCGTACCGATCCTCGCCACGATCGGCTTATTAATGATGACGCCGATAGGAGACATAGTAAAAGAGGCTGCTCCGATGATTCAGAAAAAGTCCGACGATCTTGGAGTCATTAATCATTTCATTCTTTTCGGAGCCTCCATCAGTATATTTCATTCACTGATCGAGGAATATTACTGGAGATGGTTCGTTTATGGAAACTTGCGTGAAGTGGTTTCAATAAAAATGGCCCACTTCTTAGCTGCATTCACCTTCACCCTTCACCACGTGGTCGTAATGATGCAGTTCTTTGAACTGCCTTGGGCTCTCTTTTTCAGTGCCTGTGTTGGAGTCGGAGGCTTTTTCTGGAGCCTTCTCTATCAGCACCAGAAAACGTTAATCGGGGCCTGGGTCAGCCATGCATTGGTAGATGCGGCACTGATGAGTGTAGGGTATTACATGATAATTTATTGAATCCTTTGACTTCCGTCAGCAACGTGTTCGCTTAATAGCTCCACGTTATTGATGAACCCTGACCCGAAGACCACACAAAAGACCTTCTGGATTGAAATGATCCGGGCCGGGCCGATGGGAGTACTGGAATTTCTCTTCGTTCCTCTGGCAGGACTCGTAGCGCTCAAATATTACGATGCGAGTGACTGGCAAAAGGCATTACTTCTCGCAATCTCTGAGGCCGGCCTCATCGCCACTTTTATAGTCGTACCACTGATCAGGCGATTGAATTGTCAGGCCACCCATGCGGCAGCAATATTCAATCTTTTAGGTGCAGCCGGTATCGCCTTCGCTGCCATCTTTTCAGAGTCTCTTGTGCACTACATGATAGGACTCGGTTTCGGGTTTTTCATCCTGATGCTGTCCCTTC
>JABSSR010000524.1 GCA_013213965.1 Verrucomicrobiales bacterium
ACGATAGATAATATAAAAGCATTGCATAAAGAACCTGATGGACCTGTTGGATGTACTGGTAACGTGATCTTAATTAACGGCGGTTCTAATATTACTATTATTAATTCAGAATTGAATGGTTGTGGAGTTGTAGGAGTCTCCGCTTACAAAAGTAGGAATCTAAAAATAATTAGTAATTACATTCACAAAAATACGCATTACCCAATAATTTATGATGGGCCTTCAGTGACTATAAAAGATAACACATTTGAAAATAATGGTAATGAAAACAAGATAGCTTACATCTCGGGTTCGCCTTGGCCTCCAAAAAAGTTTTTTAATACTAACGTGACAAAGGACGGGATAATTATAGAGGGAAATATATTTATAGGGTCACAAAATTAAAGGGCTTACTTAATCTCGTTAACAACCGAAGAACGGTCTTTCATTCACTGATGCTCACCAGTGTTCACATTATCATTTCAGAGTTGTGTTAGAAATTAAATAGTGTTATAAAAATATCTAAATTTAATACAACCCTTGTTAAAATGAAAAAAATAATCCTCTCTCTGTTTCTGATCACTTTTTTAGGCGTAAACCTTTTTGCAGACAATCACAAATGTCCTTGGGCCTGGCTCACTGGCCATTGGAAAGCTGAAGATAAATACAACAAGACAGAGGTGATTTGGAAAAAAATAAAGAATGGTGACGGAATCACTGGAGCATGGAAAGATTCAGACGGTAACATTTCCAAAGAAGTTGTTGGATGGTGTCCCGATCTTAAAGTCGTAACAGCATTTGCGACTGGTACAAATGGCTCTTATTGGAATGTTACATTCAATGAGGTCAGTAAAAACAGGATGAAGGGTAAGATGAGAAGAAGATTACCAGATGGATTGGTGCATGAAGGAGACTTTGTTGTGGAAAAAGAAGGCAAGGATCGAACCGTGAGTGTTTTCAAAGGGAAAAATCTTAAAACAGGAGAAACTGAAGAATTCAAGGGAGTTTTTGAGAGAATTAAAAAAAAGAAAACTAAAAAATAGTTGATAGAAGTAGTAACAACTTTTTCACACCAATTTCCTCTAAGAGTGATATAGCAAATTTCACTTTAGCCCTTCTCTAATTTTCTTCGGAAAGTCTGTAGTTATAGAGTCTACGCCCAAATCACGAAAGTGCCTTGCTTGCTCAATGTCATTAATGGTCCAGCAATGAAAAGATAGTTTAGATTTACGTAGCCTTTTAACAAAACCTGAATCAATTACCTCTTCATTGGCTTGGGTCCCAAGACCGCTTGCCAGAGATACTTTAAGAGTTTGGAAAACATCATTTTGGTCAGGCGTCCATGTTCCTGTTGCCTTGATCTTTTTGTAGGATTCTAGAAAATTAGCTTCAATCTTAGGCCACTGATTGCGACATGCCTTAATGACATGATAGTCAAAAGCGATGAAGCTAATCTGATTGGCCAGTTCTGGTCGCTCTTTCATTCTTTGATCAAGAACTTTAATTAAAGGTGCCATAATCTCAGTCCCACATTTAATTTCGATAAAGAATTTTTTACCGTCTGGAACTGAATCTATAACTTGTTCCAATGTGGGAATACAAGCACCAGAATATTTTTTATCCTTCCATGATCCCACATCAATGCTCTGTAATTCTTTGAGAGTAACCTTTTTCACAAAAAACTTAATCTTTCCCCCACTAACCTTGCCTGTGTCTGCATCATGAATTGCAACAATGTGTCCATCATGGGTCAGATGAAAATCCCCCTCAATACCATCGGCTCCAAGATTCCAAGCTAAGTTAAATGCCTCCATTGTATTTTCTGGAGCAGCACCGGACGCGCCACGGTGCGCAATGATCAGGGGAGTCTCAGAGGATGCTAAATTTATTAGAATCCAAAAAAAGAAAAGAACAGACTTCAATGGAGATAAAAAAAACATTGTTTACCGAGTTGAGTCCGTGCATTTATCCATAGAGGTTCAAAGGTTCGAGATAATAATTGATCATGTCCAGAATCAATTCAGTGACATTCCACAGTAGTTTGGATTAGACCTGCATAGATAAAGAAAAGTGAGATGATTTATCCTTATCTTCAATCAAAAGGATTCTCGACACGAGGACCCGGAAAGCACAAAATAATCCTCCTAATCCTAAAGCCATGAAAAAAATCACCCCAACTCTCATCACTCTAATTGCACTCTCAGGACTGAGCTTAGCAGATCACCATAGTAAATCACTCTTCAACGGCAAGGACCTCACCGGTTGGCAGGACCGCAACGGCAAAGCATCCAAGTGGGAAGTCGTTGATGGTACAATCCAAGGTCAAAAGAAAACCGGCGATATATGGAGCAAGGAAAGGTTCGGCGACTTCGTTCTCTCACTAGAATTCAAGACAACAGGAAATAGTGGTATCTTCTTTAGAACAGACAACCCAAAGAGCCCTGTACAGACCGGAATTGAAGTCCAGGTCGAGAAACCTAACGGACCAAACAAGCACTCGGTAGGCGCTCTCTATGATCTGGTCCCTCCAAAAAAAAATAATGCAACGACTGGTTGGAACAAAGTCAAAATTACTGCGAAGGATAATATGATCACCGTGGAAATGAACGGTGAAGTTATTAACGGAATGGATCTGAACAAATGGACAGAACCTAATAAAAATCCGGATGGATCCAAGAACAAATACAAGACCCCATTGAAAGACTTCAAGAGAGAGGGACATATAGGTTTCCAGGACCATGGGCACCTTGTCTCTTACCGAAACATTAAAATCAAGAAGCTCTAAGATTAAATAATCCTATGGTCCTCATCCGGTTCGGTACGGCCGCAGCATTATCGATTTTTATATCGGTCACTTGCTTATTTGCTAAGGATAAAGGGTCAACACGAATCAATCAGATACAGCTGATTGGAACTCACAACTCATACCATATTGCTCTTCCTCTGAAAAACCTTAATAGGATAGGCATTATCAACCGTGAGCTTAAGGATTCCCTTGAGTACTCGCACCGACCGCTCACTGAGCAGTTACAGACGCTTGGAATTCGTCACTTTGAGTTGGATGTTTTTGCTGATCCCAAGGGAGGCCACTACTCAAGAAGGAAAGCTCCTAACCTACTTGGTTTCAATGCGCCCGTAATGTTCAGAAAGGAAATGGAAAAACCAGGATTCAAGATCCTCCATGACTCGGCAGTCGATTATCTCACCACGACCCCAACCCTCATCTCTGCATTAAAAGAAATTAAAGCATGGTCAGAAAAGAACCCCTCACATGTTCCAATCTTCATACTTCTTGAAATGAAAGATAAGAGCCCGGTCCCTCTTGCCAAGAAACCGGTCCCATTTACCCGTTCTCTGCTTGAAGGAGTCGAGAAAGAAATCCTCAACGTATTTAAAAGGGAACGAATCATTACTCCGGACTCTGTCAGAGGAAAGTTCAAGACTCTCAGAGAATCTGTACAGAAAAAAGGATGGCCTTCCCTTGATAACTCCAAAGGAAAAGTCATGTTCGGACTAGATAATGGCGGCAGGATCCGCGACATGTATGTTGCTAAAAATTCATCACTACAAGGAAGACTCTTATTTGCCAGTGTCGGTGAGAATGACCCCGGGGCTGCCTTCTTTAAGCTCAATGATCCCATCAGGGCGCATGCGCAGATAAAACGCTTGGTCAAGTCAGGTTTCATGGTCCGCACAAGGGCAGACTCTGACACGCGGGAAGCAAGAAAAAATGATACTTCTAGGAGAGACAAAGCACTCTCGAGTGGAGCCCAATTTGTGAGCACTGATTATCCTGAACCAAATAAAAAATTCTCAGATTATTCAGTCTCATTCAAGAAAGGGGTCAATTATCGAGCAAACCCTATCAACGGAAATAACTAAATATGAAACTACATGATTTCTTACCTCTATTTGCAATACTGATCTTTCCTCTTAATGCATATCCAGAAGAGCCCAAGTCCCTTGACCCTAACTATAGGCTCGAACTCTTTGCCGATGATTCAATGGTCTCTACTCCGATCGGTTGCACAATCGACCAGACAGGTCGACTCCTCGTTATAGAATCACATACCCATTTTCGACCCGACAACTATGAGGGACCTGAAAATGACCGGATCCTCGCATTTTCTGACAAGAACAATGATGGTAAAGCTGACAAGGTTGACATCTATTACGAAGGAGAAACCCATACGATGTCAATCAAAGCAAATGGGAAAGGTTCTACCTACGTTGCCACACGCGCTGAAATATTTCGACTAGATGACAAGGATGGTGACGGGACTGCAGATTCAAAAGAGAACCTGATAACACTCAAAACACCGGGAAAATATCCTCACAACGGTCTCTGTGGGTTAGTTTTAACCTCTGACCACTCCAAGCTCTATTTTGGGCTCGGTGAGAATCTCGGAAAGGACTATGAAATTATCAGCTACTCAGGCCCAAAAGAAGTGACCAGTTTGAGGGGAGGTGGAGAAGGCGGTAACATTTACAGTTATAACCTCTCAGATGGATCCCTCTCAAAAATAGCAACCGGATTCTGGAATCCCTTTGGAATTTGTTTAACAAAGGAAGGGGAAATGTTTGCCGTAGACAATGATCCTGACCAAAGGCCAACGAACCGACTCCTCAAGATTGTCCCTGGAGGTGATTACGGTTATCAGTTCAAGTACGGAAGACCAGGAACGAACCCATTACAGGCATGGGACGGTGAACTGCCAGGGACTCTGCCAATGATTTGCGGAACTGGTGAAGCGGCCTGTTCAGTGATTTCTTACGGTGAACATTTGTGGGTCTCGAGCTGGGCACTAGGACAAATCGAACAATACAAACTGACCAAGAAGGGATCCAACTACTCCGCAACAATGAAGACTATAGTCAAAGGAGATGCCAATTTTAGACCAGTAGACTTTGCACATGCCGAGGACGGATCGGTCTTCTTTACTGACTGGGTCAATGCGAGTTACCAATTACACGGACAAGGTAAGGTCTGGAAACTGATTCCTTTAGAAGGAAAAGGAAATAAACCAGAAAAGCAAAACACAATAGCCACTGAAATATCACCCAAAAAACTGGAAGCGAAGTCATTAAAGGGCATGGACAATGATCTTTTCAAACTTGCCTCTTTCTTTTGGCACACTCAAAGATCTGGGAACAAAACAAAATTAGCATGGGAATCCCTATCAGAGAATTCGAGAGTAGCACTCTTAACTTCTACGAGGTGGCAGGGAAAAAAAGATACGGACCTAATTTCCAAGGCCATCAAAAATCCTTCCAAAAAGATTCAAATTGCAGCCATCAGAATCATCGCTGATGAGAATATGAAACAATTTAAAGGACCCTTGCAGAGATTACTTGCCTCTGCGGAGCCAAATTCACAGTTATCCAAGGTGACCGAATCAGCCATCAAGGAGCTGGAAAAGTGAGTTTACTCTACTAATTATCAGTCACTACCCGGAAAAATTTGGACCTTTGTTGACGGTCATAAGTTCTTTTAATGATAGATCCTGAACCACGAATCCCGGATTCAATGGTTTTCCAGAACCTTAAGTCTTCAGAACTCTGTACAGAATACTGAATTCCAGAACCAGATGAAAAATTAATCTCCAGATCTGATCCAGAAAGTAATTTAAAATCTATCTCAGTCTTAGTAACCGCATCCACTGTCGGACGCTGGACGATCGTGTGAAAATACATAGAGGCCTCACCAAAAGAAGCCTGATACTGAGCCGCCTTGAGTGAATTATTGGAATTATCGTAATATGCAATGACCAGATTTCCCGTAGAGCCATAACTTAACGAAGTGTATTGCCCGACATATCCGACCTCATCAACCGTTTCAACTTTCCAGTCAGTTCCATTAAAGGATGCAAACTTCAAATCATCATTACTGTTGTCATAATACGAAATTACAGGGTTCCCGTCCGGACCATGCGCCATCGAAGTGTATTCTCCAACATTACCACCCTGATCAACAGTTTCGTATTTCCACTCCAATCCATCATAGTAAGCGAACTTCAAATCCCTATTACTGCTGTCATAATATGAAATCGCAGGATTTCCGTCAGGACCGTAGCTCAGTGAACTGTCTCGGCCCACATTTCCCCCACTATCAACTACCACCACATTCCAACGCTGACCGTCAAATGAAGCAAAATTGAGATCATCATTAGAATTATCGTAGAATGATATACCCGGATTACCGTCAGGGTCATGGCTTAAGGATGTTCCGTATCGTCCAACATCACCTTCAATAATTATCGTTTCCGTACTCCAACGCTGACCATCATATGACGCAAATTTCAAGTCTCTGGAACTGACATTATGGTAGGAAATGGCAGGATTCCCATCAGGATCGTAGCTCAGAGAAACTTCCGTGCCTATCATTTGATCGCTTTCAACGATTTCAATGTTCCATCTCTGCCCATTAAAGGAAGCAAATTTCAGGTCCCTATTTGTCCAGTCATAATAAGCAATTGCAGGGTGTCCGTCAGGACCATGGCTGATCGCATTGAACCTGCCAACATTTCCCCCCTCATCAATTGTTTCTGTTATCCATCGCTGTCCATCGAAAGCGGCATACTTGAGATCATTACCACTATTATC
>JABSSR010000525.1 GCA_013213965.1 Verrucomicrobiales bacterium
CCTAAGTATCCGGTTATCTATTGCAAGACCTTATACAATCACATTACGAAGGGTCGTTAACCTTTTGTTTTTTCAATTGTTCTCAGAGCTAATTATCTGAGGATTGCCTTATGTCATAATACCTTGGACGACATTTCCATAGACATCCGTAAGTCGGTAATCTCTGCCATCGTGTCGGTACGTTAGTTTCTCATGGTCCAATCCCAGAAGGTAAAGGATTGTGGCATGGAAGTCATGAACATGTACCGGATCCTTGTCTGGGCGGACACCATATTCATCAGTCGATCCGTAAACTATACCAGGCTTAATTCCCGCGCCTGCCATCCATGAACTGAATGCCCAGTTATGATGCTCCCTGCCAGGAGCATCGGCCTTGTTGTTAAAAGGGGTCCTACCAAATTCGGTAGTCCAGACAACTAATGTGTCCTCAAACATGCCACGCGATTTGAGATCTTTAAGGAGCCCCGCGATCGGTTGGTCAACATTCTTAGCCAGTTTCTCATGGTCCATCATGTTGCCGTGAGAGTCCCAGTTACCTGAAGATCCAGTATCAATGAGTTCCACGAAACGGACGCCCCGTTCGACGAGTCGACGAGCGGCGAGGCATTGCCATGCGAATCCTTCGGTCGATCCTATTTTGAGTCCATAATGATTGTGAGTGGCATCTGTTTCCTTTGAAAAATCAAAGAGTTCCGGCACTTCCATTTGCATGCCGAAGGCCGTTTCAAAACTTTTGATTCTGGCCTCTGCCTGTGCATCACCGGACCGAGCAATGAGATGACGCTGGTTTAATCTTTGAAGCGCTGACAGCTCGAGTTCTTGGCGTGATTTAGGGAGTCTGGAACTAATATTTTTGAAAGGATTATTACTTGGTCTAAGAAAAGTTCCCTGATGCACTCCAGGTAAAAAGTCACTCGCATATACTTGTGTTCCTGCATAAGTTTGCTTGGGAGCAATGGTGATGAAAGAGGGGAGGTTGTGGTTTTCAGTTCCCAGTCCGTAACTGACCCATGAACCAAGACTAGGTCTGGCAAACGCAAAGGATCCGGTATGCATTCCTAATGTTGCGTTGTAATGATTGGAATGGTCCGTGTGCATTGAACGAATGAGGGCCATATCGTCAACGCATTGGGACACGTGCGGGAACAGCGTGCTGACCTCGGTCCCGCATTGTCCATGAGGAGAGAATTCCCACTGAGGGGCTTTCAGATATATTTTTTCATAGCCTGCACGGTTTTCTATTTCAGGATGATTGAGCTTGATTTCCTTACCCACGTCAGCCTTGAGCTTTGGTTTTGGATCAAAAGTATCAACATGGGAAACTCCACCGGTCATAAACAAAAAAATCACATTCTTTGCCTTTGCAGGAAAGTGTGGATTCTTTATGGACAGAGGGTCATTGTTGTTTTGAGCTGCATCAAGATTACGCAGTAAGGCCGGCATCATGCTCGATCCTGCCACGAAGGAACGGAGAAAGGATCGGCGGTTTGGTCGTTGGGAAATCATTTCTTAGTCTAGGTAAAGGAACTCATTACTGGACATTAGAATTCTGGCATAAGAGCGCCAAATCTCAGTGTTCAGTTTCTCAGGATCATTTAATATGGTTGGTGCCATTGCCGCAGTAAAGGATCCAAAGTCCTCATGGTCGGCTTGGGTTGCTGGTCTTGAAAAGAGTTGTTGGCATGCATGGTCTAGTCTTTGATCCGGACCGATTGAGCGGATATCAGAGGCAAATTGTTCAGCGCAGTCATGAAAGAATGGGTCATTCATAAAATAAAGGGCCTGGCTTGGAACCGTGGTCTGGGATCTTCCGGCGGTGCTAGCGTTGGGATCCGGACCATCAAATAGTCCAAAGAA
>JABSSR010000526.1 GCA_013213965.1 Verrucomicrobiales bacterium
ACTGTTCAGTTATCTAAAAGGCCGAGATGGTTGCCAGTAATGTTAAAGTCTTGCACTTCAGTTACTAGAGGGTTGTATCATAACGGGAAGAGTTTACACACATGCACTAATGGAAAGTGCTGTCAGTCTAACTAAGATGAGAAACTGTTTTATATTGCACTTAATATGGATAGGGCATTTGGCAATTGCATTTGCGAATGATAATATCCCATCACCAGAACCGACAGGAACATTAGTTTTTAGTGGGGCGGTCATTCATCCTGTCAGTTTTGATTCTTTTATTGGATCAATGTTTATTGAAGATGGAAAGATAAAGAAGATAGAAAGAGCTGATCCTGACAAGCAAATCGAAGAACATAAATCAGTGAAGGTGATTAATAGTTTGGGGAAGCATATTTATCCGGGGATGATCGCATCAAATACAGTCCTTGGACTTACAGAAATTAAGGCAGTTAGGGCAACTAGAGATATGATTGAGTCAGGAGATATTAATCCGAATGTGAGGGCTGAGGTTACAGTTAATCCTGACAGTGAATTGCTGCCGGTTACACGTAGTAACGGAGTCCTTCATGTTTTGAGCGTGCCTCAAAGTAATGGATTAATTGCTGGACAGTCAGCCTTGATGAAGTTGGACGGTTGGACTTGGGAGGAAATGACGGTAAAATCTTCTGTTGGCATGCATTTACGCTGGCCGAATGTTCCTGATCCTGGGAGGGCTCTAAACGCAAAGCAGAAGAAAGCTCTTAAAGAAGCTTCCGATAAGACAAAATTACAATTAAATAGACTTGAAGAAAGCTTCAATAAAGCCAGAGCTTATTTGAATGCTAAGAAGGTAGGAAACTTATTGCAAAAAACGGATTTGAGATGGGAGGCAATGAAGGGTGTTTTGTCAGGTTCTGTGCCGATATATGTTCACGTAAATAGATTATTCGAGATTCAAGAAGCTGTTAAATTTGCCATTGAGCAGAAGATAAAGATTGTAATTGTTGGGGGTTCCGATGCGTGGAGAGCGATCCCACTTTTAAAGAAACATAATGTTTCTGTCATTATTAGTCCTGTGAATTCTCTTCCAGGAAGGCGTTGGGAGGATTATGACACGCCTATGGTCAATCCAGTTAAACTTCAACGTGCCGGTGTAAGATTTTGCATCACTGGTCGTGGAAGATCTATGGATGCACCTCATGAGAGGAATTTGCCTTATCAGGCTGCTAGGGCGGCTGCATTTGGATTGCCTAGAGAAGAAGCGTTGAAGTCCGTGACCCTTTATCCGGCACAGATTTTAGGAGTTGATGATAGGCTCGGATCTTTGGAGGAGGGTAAGGATGCTTCTTTCATAATAACTTCTGGAGATCCTCTAGAGGTAACTACCAAAATATATGATGCTTACATTGGTGGACGACAAATAGATATGTCGAACAAGCAGACTCGATTATACGAAAAGTATAAAAAGAAATATCTACAAAAAAATAGAGGTTAAGTGCAGCTCTAATTAGAGTGATATTCTTTTACGCTCTTCCGCTGATTGAGATCCCTTTTCAAGAATCCTCATACATTCGACGCCATCAGAGAAATTTGGATGTATGGGTTCTTTGCGTGCAATTGCGTTTAAAAAATCTGCTGCGGCGTGCGCAAATGTGTGTTCATATCCGATAATGTGACCTGGAGGCCACCAATTCCCTGCATATTCGTGGGTGGGATCTGTTACGAGAATTTTTCTAAATCCTTGTTCTTCTTGTGTGTCGGAAGATGAAAAATATTCTAATTCATTCATTCTTTCTAGATCGAATGCGACACTCCCTTTGCTGCCGTTGATTTCAAATTGATTCCTGTTCTTCCGTCCGCTGGCATATCGTGTGCATTCAAATGAACCCACGGCGCCATTTTTAAATTCAACTGTCATGAGTGACGCGTCATCGACCGTGACTTCTTCTTTCTTTGCGTCGGCTGATGGGCGTTCATTTACAAATTTTGCTTTAATGCAAGAAATTGATGAGACTTCACCAATGAGATAACGTGCAAGATCAATACAATGGGAGCCAAGGTCAATGTGAGGTCCTCCACCCGAATATTCATTTCGCAATTGCCATCTCGTAGGCGTTTCAGGATTTGCAAGCCAGTCCTGTTGATAAGTACTACGCCAATGATATAGCCTTCCGAGTTTACCATCTTCAATGAGTTTCTTTACGAGCCTTACTGCAGGGCATCTTCGATAATTGTGATTGAGGTAATGTGTGACGTTAGCTTCTTCTGCAGATTTTAACATCGATTCAGCTTGTTCTAAGTTCAGAGAAAAGGGTTTTTCACAGAAAATATGCTTACCATTTTTAGCGGCGGTAATTGCCATGTCGTGATGTAGATATGTTGGAGTTGCTATGTCAACAATATCGATATCGTCTCGATTAATAACATTTTCCCAGTCAGTTGAAATTTCCTCCCATCCCCAGTTATTGGCAAATTTAGTGAGTTCATTCTCATCACGACCACATGCGACTTTCAGTATTGGTGTAGCGTCGAGGTCAAAAAAATTCTCCGCTTGTTTCCAACCATTCGAGTGGGCCCTCCCCATGAATCGATGTCCTATGATTGCAATGTTTAGAGGTTTAGGCATGAAATTAATATGAGCAATTAAATGGTTTAAATGAAAAGGAGATTCAATGAGAGGAGTTATTTCGTGAAATAAATTTCTGCAGGGATTTGTTGAGTGCTTATGTTTGGTCCTTCATAGGAAACATCTAGCTTCTGGTCACCGCTATTCTCAAAAAAGGTAATGCTAATTGGATGCATTCCGGGCCTTAGCCTTATCAGTCCAACAGTGCTTATTACTCCATGCAGACCATCATTATCCACAAGGAGTTGATCGCCTATTGATAGTTGGCTTCCGTCATCAGAGGACAGCTTAAAAGTGTATAACCCTTCTTCTTTAATTTTTATAAATCCGGTAAAGCGCAAGCCGTAATCTTCACCGTTTTCAGAAACGAATGCTTGTTCTGTAGGTATATTAACAATGCCTTCCTTCACTGTTTCTAATGAATTAAAGTCCGGTAATTTATTCCATTTTCCTGAAAATGCTTCGAAACGTATTCCTGATTTCATCCCTTCTTCAGGAACAGGAGTGAGTAGTTCTAATTCTGACAATATTAGTCTTAATTTTCTCTTTTCTTTTTCGTGGATGTATTCGATTTCGAGTACTTCTTCAGGGCTCCTATCAATTAGAGCGAATAAATATTCAAACCCATTCTTGATTAAGGAGTCATCAATTTTTGTTATAATATCACCTGCAACTAAACCTGTTTTTTGTGCAGGTGACCTTTCTGTGACTGATAAAATCTTAGCAGTTTTTCCATACATATCAATTTTGATCCCGACCCAGAACCCGTACCGTAATTCTGGGGATAGCATTTGTGGGAAAATTTCCCTGACTCTGTCAATCGCGATTGCAAAATTTACGTTCTCGGAGTCGAGTTGCTTTGATGTGATAGTTCCTATTTGTTCTCCTAGTGCATTAATCAAAGGCCCCCCAGAATTTCCGCCACTCACGGCGGCACTAGTTTGTATCATCCAAGGAAGAAAAGCTGCTCCTGTAGACGTGGAGCGATTGATTCCACTTATGATTCCTGTAGAAACTGAATGATTTAAACCTCCTGGATTACCAATCGTTAAGATTGGTTCGCCAAGCATTAGATCATTGCTTCGGCCAATTGGAAGAGGCTGTAAAGGGTTCTCAGTATCAATTTTTATTATTGCTAAGTCTTCTGAGCTCATTCTGGCAATTGTTTTAAATGGTAAAGGGGGTTTTCCATATAAAATTGCATTACCTTGTATGATTTCACTTACGACGTGATCATTAGTTAGAAGATATCCTGATTCATGGATTACAGAAGCGCTTCCAGCTTGTACATTGTAGACTCCGGGCGTTCCTGATTCTTTAAATGTCTGAATGGAGGCGACCGAAGGAAGTGATTTTTTGATTATTTGTACGGTTTTAGTAATCCGTTCTGGGGCCGGCTCCTCTACTATGTCCTGACCTAAAACCGATATCATGTATGCAGTGAGCACAACAAAAAA
>JABSSR010000527.1 GCA_013213965.1 Verrucomicrobiales bacterium
AGCATCACACCGCCTTGAAAACCTCCACCCGGACTATGGTGCCCATGAGCAACAACATAGAGTGAGAATATCTGAATGAATGGTAATATTAGGCTGCAGGTGAACCGAGCCAAAAGACCACCTCCTTCATCATTATTCTCACGCTGAATAGAAGAAGAATGAGGTTCGTCAAAATTTCTCAGCACTGCAATAATTCCTATCCCCGCAATAAAGATAACTATCGTCTCAAACATAGTGTCATAACCGCGAAAATCAGCCAATACAGCAGTGACCATATTCGGCACCTTGGTTAGATCCTCAGTTTTTTCGATATAAAAACTGGAAACTGGACCTTCATTTGCTGGCGAATCTTTATCACGCCAGTCAGGAAAATCTTTTGTCGCTGAAAGCAACAAAACTCCAACGATCAAAACAGCAATTAATCCAAATACTTTCATTCCTATTATTAGTCTTTAGATCTCCTTGTTGTTGAAAAAACCGTAGCAATCATAATCACAGTCGAGACTCCTGCACCTACAGCAGCTTCAGTGAAAGCCACATCAACAGCGCCCATCTCTGCCCATAATAAACATATAAGAAAAGAGTAAATTCCAAAGACCATAGAAGCTCCGAGAAGGTCCTTGAGTCTGAGCGAAATAATCGCTGCAACGACCAAAAAGATTAGGATTATTATGTCAAATTGCCAAATCAATGAATCAACTAGTTACGGTTCAGTATTAGAGAAAACACTATTTACTTTTATTAAATTATCTAAACGGAATTCTTCCTCGTTGCACTCTTCTTCTTGCTTGAACTTTTCTTTTTTACTTTAGATTCACCGTCATCTGATTGAATCCTCTTTATGAATGGACCTCCAAGGTCAATGATTCCACCTTTCCCAGAACTAGTTACCGGATCAATACCATCATCGTACCCAGCCTTCATTAATAAGTGAGTGCTAGTTGGACTGGTAAGCATAATCAAAACAGCAATCGCTATAATCTTAATAGCAACGAACAAATTAACCAAATCAAAGTGACTAAGAACCTGGGCAGCCATCCCTGCTGTGATAAGAATTGTAGAAAGCGTATCTCCTTTTCCCGCAGCATGCATTCTAGTGTAGAAGTCAGGAAATCTCATCAAACCGACGCTTGCGCCCATAAAAAAAATTAAGCCACTGAAAATTAGAATGATGCTTAAACCGTTTAAAATGTCATCCATTGCAATCAGGATCCTTTCACTTCCATTGATGAACCTTTGCCATAAGCGGGTCTGGTCCGGTTAAAATATCTAGACGCAGCAAGTGATCCCAAGAAATTAAGGGCAGCGTAAGCAATCGCAAAATCAACAAACATCGAAACATTATCGAATAACGCTCCAATAATAATAAGAAGGACAGCTGTTTTAGTACCAATGACATTAACTGCTACTATTCGATCAATGGCGGTCGGTCCAATAATGATCCGGCACATAATCGGAATCATCATCAGGAACAGACAAATGCCCGCTCCCATTAATGCTATCTCCATGACTTCACTACTCATTACTAATCTGTGGAAAAAACATGACGGACACGATCTGCCATAGATCCCATTAAACCTTTGGCAGCCACATCGCTTATAGCGTGAACAAGAAAAACATCACCTTCTATCTGAAGAGTAACGGTTCCCGGAGTCAGCGTTATTGATTGTGCTAACACATATTTTTCAAAGTCACTCTTAAGACCAGAACGAAAACGGACAATCTGAGGCTGGATCTGTTCTCGCATTCTTGGAGAAAATGAAATTCTAAGAACGTGGATATTTGCCAGAACGATTTGCCATAGTAACCACAACAAATAAAGAGGCAACCGACAGGCTTGTTTCAATCTATTGTCAAATCTTAAGGATCGATTAGAGAACAAAAGGTCTGAAGAAAGCCAAGTGACAAAGAAGCAAGACAGGACGCCCAAGCCAACATGAAACGCATCAAGGAACCCTGATAAAATAATCCAAGTTATTAATAAAAGACTAAAAATAAGAGTCCGATACATCCCAATTATAATTTTCGAAACTATCTAGATTTACTCGTATCAATTAGGTGCCAATTTGCAAGCAAAATTGACTTAACTTTGCTCACAAAGGACAAGAAATCTTAATCCCTCATTGTTTTTATTTTAAGTCACTGACCAGTGGATCCCTTCCAATCGTCTGTTCTGAACGGGCTAGCCGGTAGACCCTCCTTATTTGAAAGATTTGGATTTACGATCTCCTGCCAACCAAAACGTACATTCTTTGGTTCAGTAACATTCTCCGCACTGACTAGAACGGTGTGACCATCAATAGTTGCCTTCGCAGCAACAAATTCACCGTTAGAACCAGAAATTATAAAATCGGTCAAATCTTTACCGTCTCTTGACACAAGACCGGTACCGGTATGAGCGAATTGTATTCTTATCTTTTCCCCTTCGACTTGCATTGATTTATACAATGGTCCGGAATAAACACTGTTCTCTTTACCATAGTCCTTAGCAAGAGCCCACAACGCCAACCGTTTTCCTACGTCTTGCTTGTTACGGGGATGAATGTCTTGAGTATTCCCAATATCGGTAATGATTGCCATGCCTGTCCCCGGTACACTAAGTGTCGCGACCTGCGCTTCCCATATGTCAGGTAACGCATCGCCTCGATTATATCTGTAGGGAGCAAGTTGCACAAAATGAAAGGAAAGATCTTTTTTGTTAAAAACGTTCCGCCAGCCAGCAATGAGCGCCTTCATTTTGTCGTGATAGAGCATTCCTTCACCCACATTTGATTCTCCTTGATACCAGATTGCCCCCTTAACTGCGTAGGGTACTACCGGAGCAATCATCCCATTATAAAGTCCTGTAGGGTTACCATGATTGAGCTTCGGAACTTGCGGAGGAGAGGGGATACTCCTTCCTTTCTCAACGGCGGTCTTGACTGCATCGGCCCATCTTTGCGCACGATCAACAATCAAATCGAGATCACTGAAACGCCTGACCTTATCCGCAATACTTCTAAGATTGTCTACTGCATCAAATCCTGGAATTGGCGTCCATGGTTCAATTCTGGTTCCGCCCCAAGCTGTTCCGACAAGTCCTATTGGAACGTTCAACTCGCTTTGTAAATGACGACCAAAAAAATACGCAACAGCGGAAAAGTTAACTACGCTCTCAGGGCCACACTCTTTCCATAAAGCATTGCAGTCTTTTTCAGGAAAAGTCGATGCTTTTTTAGGAATATGGAAAAGCCTGATCTGAGGAAATTTAGCATTAGCAATCTCCTGGTCTGAATTATTAGAAGCACGTACTGACCACTCCATATTGGACTGACCCGAACAAATCCAGACTTCACCAATAAGAACATTGGTAAGAATAATTTTGTCCTGACCTGAAGTAATCTGAATTTTGTGAGGGCCGCCTGCCTCCATAGGATCCAAATTCACGACCCACTTTCCATCCTCTGCAGCCTTTGCCGTTTTCTTTTGAGCACCCACTAAGACCACCACTTCGTTTCCAGGATCATCCCAACCCCAAATAGGCACCACCGCATCTCGCTGCAAAACCATATTCGAACTAATTACTTTCGGTAATTGAAGCTGCGCATGGGCAGATAAGGAAAAGACACTAAATAAGAAAATTAGAGTAAGATATTTTAGCTGCATGTAATTTCATGATGGAGAATCCATCTTAATTTTACAAGACAAGACTCCGCTTAATAAAAAAAGATCCTAAGAAATTTATTATATTATTAGGATCCTAAGGATCTTCTGATACCGCTAACCGAAGAAATCCGTTCTTTCCAAGTGACCTTACAGAATTATCAATTCGAAATCTTACTGTTTCGGTTCCATCACCATTATTGACACGACCCCTATATTCCACCTCTTCGGCCTTCCACTCATTAAAATCCACCGAACTTTGGGCATAAAAATAAACTTCATCATGACCAATTGCCTGTAAGAATTCGATCCGCAACTCTCCATCCTCACTCAGCTCGACTTTAGTGTTAGTATTATCCTTCTTAAGAGGGTCCGTATTCTCAAGGTATTCTATCAGTGCAGGTCTTCCGTCACCATCAACATCGCTCAACAATTCAACGCCTCCATTCTCATCGAGCCATGACAGAATAGGTACAACATCAGCACTTCCAGGCGAACCTCCCACATCAAAGCTACTGCGCCAACTTTGCGCCATGGAAGGATCATTAGTTCCCGACATCATTAGAGTCAATGAGTAGCCAGCCCCATCAGCACTCACGGGCCATGGACGATCATCTCTATATGAAAGATCCGCAATCGGAACATTGTCAGCACTATACAAAAGGATTCTTTCCCCCGCATTCGACAGTTTATTATTCCCGTGATCATCAAGGAAGGACTGATTTAGCAAAGTGTCATTTTCAAGCTCCCCATATCTATGAGTGAATGCTGCAATATTAGAAGGTATTACTATTCGTTTACTAGGGCCTAAAAGAGTTCCCAAAGGAATGGAAAAATTAATGCCACTCACAAAATGCACATTGCTTAAATCAATCGTATCAGAATCACTTATATTAACTAATTCGATCCATTCAAACATTGAGTTATCTGTGAACCCGGCATCAACTTCCTCCTGACTTGGAGAATGAGGATGGTAATGGATCTCACCAATAGCTAAATTTTCGCGACCTGCTGGCTCAACAATACCATTCCCGTTAATTGAATAATTGGCCGACCCAATAAGTTCTCCACTGAATCCAACACCTTCCAAGGTATAATCGTTAGGGCCTGAGCTGACCGGTAAATTAATCTCCCAGCTATTATCATCAAGCCACCGAATATCGAGCCCTTCATCAGTCCCTTCTAACCGTATCTCTCGAACGTCAACCCACGCGTCCCCACGAACTGAAATCGTTGATTTATTGGTATTAGTTCCGCCATTACTGGTTACTCTGAATGGAACTTTAGATACCGCCCTATTAATTAGGTTTATAACATGATTAGACCTGGAACGAATGTAGCTAGAATTCCCATTCAGATTATCTGAGGAAAGAAAATCCGAATAATGCCGCAACCATGGGCTCATATAATCTGGATTAAATGCTGTCTCTATAATGTTAAGTAAGTGACCATAATAGGCCCGCTCATAGTTTGGCCCGATACTGATCAATTTGTTCAGATCCGTGCTAGGAGTGACACCAGAAGTAGCACTGTTAGTAAAAGTGAAATCCATGTCCCATGGAAAATACATTGCCTTCCCATCAGTTGGCCTGATGTAAAATATAGCATTATGCCAAGCCCCGCTCCCATGCGTTGCATAATTATCACCAATTCCGCCAAGATTTTGTACAGCAAAGGATCGTAACCACTGATCAACATCAACAATCTTTTCTATTGAATCTCGATAAGCCGAACCAGAAAGGCCCAAAGTATCTAACAAATTAATTAGGCCAGAATAATCGTCAGCGTCCCGATTATTTTTAATTAACCAGTGCCATCGATAAAGCTCCTTATTGTCTCCTCCCTGATTACGCATTTGAACTCCAACAACACCATCGGGTTGAGGTAACTTGAGCCCTTCCCTTCCTCCATTTGTACCATTAGGGTAATAGATCAGCTCAAATTCGAACATTATTCCATCATTACCATCTGGAATAGCATTCTCTAACCACTCATCATCATAACGTGACTTCATCAAAATTCCTGAAGTGGCACGGTTGGATCTTGGCTGTATAACCCAAGCAATATCATCATACATGCCTGGAATTTTACCTGCACGAGTAACAATATGCTTAATCATAATTTCACGCTGACTCGAACGGTCAACGGCAATAGTCTCATGAGCTCCAAGGAATTTATTATCGGCAGGAAATTTTATATTGAAGCCGACCCGCCCCTCGTTAGATCGCCCTCGCTGACTACTCTTTAATCGAACAGAGCAACCGTAATAAATAATTTCATCATTATGAATGACCGTGCACGGTAACCGATCATTACTCATTACTTCAGTTACATTATGCATAAAGTTTGCCTCAGCGACCGGCATAACGATGCGTAAATTCGTTGGATACACGGATCCTGACTGTAATTTAGATTTGTCATCATCCCAGGGGATCATCGCTCTTGATTCCTTCCCTTCCCTAGGAAAGAATGATTTAGCACCGAGCAAATCAACGGCCTCAATATAGAACTGGGCCCTCGAGCTCTTTGATTGGCCTGGAATAGTGGCCCGATAAATATCATTTGGCCCAGGAATCATCTGAACCTGACGGAAGGCTTCAGCATTAATTGCATAATGAACGACCGCCTTCTCAATACCGTCCGGGTCCTTTATTATAGCGCTGACTTCGACCACC